>JBEIHA010000222.1:0-5465 GCA_040381635.1 Pseudobdellovibrionaceae bacterium | reverse complement strand
CCTCGTCCTCGAAGCCGAGCTGCTCGAATGACAGCCCGATCTTGAACAACGCACCGTCGGCCTTGGCGCTGTCGACACCTTTTTGGCAAAGACGTTCAACCGCTTTGCTCAAAACATCGATGGTTTCTGCCGATGTATTGCATCCGGCTTTCTCTTTGATGAACTTCTTAACCTTGCTTGTAACAACAAGTACGTCTGCCATATAGCCTCCAGAAAATATCAAGGGTTCAAATCTTGGAACCCATTCCTAATCAATCCAAATGGTCAAAGCAAGACTAACCCCACCTCAAATCAAAAGGAAAGGCATTTGACAGTCGGTACAAGGCGACATGAGAGGCCCTGATCGGTCCCTAGGTGACCATTTACGGCTACTTGAACGATGTAAGTATCTGATTCCACGGGATAAAATTAGGGATGAGCTGGCCTCTATATTGCTCATTGTCATTGCGTGGACAATCGTTTGTTTAAGTGTGGGCTTTTCCTCTTATTTTTGTTGGTTTCCGCATCTGGGTCGCCGGCCATAATGGCTCCGGACGGGGATTCCTTTGCCCCATTGATTCACGACGAGCAAAACGAAGACACCCCGAGCGAGACCTTCCCATTAATGGATATACCCGCGTTTGCTCCGGCCCCATTTCGTAGTGAGGCCAAGACCTTTCCGAGCGAGCGCGAATGGAATGAGCTGCGCGCGAAGATCTTAAGCGACTTCACCGATCGCTTGGGCGCCGATTTTAAAGTTCCCGAAGATTTGAAAGAGCGCACCGAGTTTTGGTTCGACATCTACGCCCGCTACGGGGAGGCCCACCATATCGTGCATCATGTTCGCTATCCGTGGATCGTCTACAAAGTGGTCGACACCACCGATATGATTCAAAACGGCAAAGGTCCTTTATGGCTGCGCCGTGATCGCGGCAACAAACTTGCCATCAAAACCGCAAGCGAAGTTCGCAATGCACTACGCAAGCTGGCCCGCCGAAAGAGTTATTCAAATTTGCCGCCTTTAGAAAAAGAACTTTACGATAAACTCTTACCGTTGAGGGGTTCACGCAAAAGCGTTTTCCGTCTGGCGAGCGAGAGTGTGCGCTCGCAATTGGGACAAAAAGATTTCTTCCAGCGCGGTCTAATCAATTCGTCGCGCTACCTCCCTTACATGGAAGAAGAATTCAGAAAACTTGGATTGCCCACGGAACTCACCCGAATGCCGTTCGTCGAATCTTCGTTCAATGAAGAGGCTTACTCGAAAGTCGGCGCGTCGGGGATTTGGCAGATTATGCCTCGCACCGGTAAGGCCTACATGATGGTGAACCCGCAGATCGACGAACGCAATTCCCCTTTGAAAGCCACCGTCGCGGCCGGCCGCTTGCTACGCTCCTATTACCGGGCGATGAAATCATGGCCGCTGACGATCACGTCCTACAATCACGGCATCGGCAATATCCAAACGGCCATCAAAAAAGCCAAGTCACGTGACCTGGCCGAGATTATTTCGCGCTATCACGCCGGCGACTTTAAATTTGCTTCCTCTAATTTCTACACTTGTTTTTTGGCCGCTCTTTACGCAGAAAAATATCACGAGCTCTTGTTTAAGGACCTGCCGCGCGAACCACTTCAGGAGCGCGAGATCGTTAAGCTTGCTGGACGCACCAACGCCCGCTTTCTGACGAAGGTCACGGGTTTGTCGAAGGACGAGCTGTTGAAATACAATTTGGATCTGCGCGGGGCCTTTAAAGCCAACGCCAGCGTCCCTAAGGGCTTTACTTTGCACCTGCCGCCCGAAGCCGCGAACAAAATCAGCCGCCAAATCGGCGCCGGCGACAAGCCGCGTAAGCCGCGCGGCTAAAATTCTCACTCTATATATTCCTGAACTGGTCCAAACCCCCTTTCTTCCACTTTGACACTGTAAGGCGTACAAAGTTTGAGCCAGTATCTTGCGTAACACAGTACTAGCTGTTACAACCTAGCTTATGAATTCGCAGTTTAAAAAAGGCATTATGGAGCTCTGTGTACTCACCCTGGTGAAAAGCCGTGACTACTACGGATACGAATTGGTCGAAGAGATCTCGAAGAAGGTCGATATCGCCGAAGGCACGGTTTACCCGATCCTCAGGCGATTGACCCAAGACGGATATTTCGAAACTTACTTGCAAGAATCCTCCAGCGGTCCACCGCGCAAGTACTATCGAATTTCAAAGCTGGGCAAAAGCGCCCAAAGCCAGCAGCTCGAAGAATGGAAAGACTTTAATAAAAATATCAATTCACTTTTGAAAGCAGGGGACTGAAATGAAAACTAAGAACGAATACATGCAGGAGCTCGCTCGCCATATCCGCAGCCTACCTGAGAGCGACCGGCGCGAGCTCTTATCAGACTACGAATCTCACTTCGAAGCCGGCCTAGAAAATGGCAAGACCGAAGCGCAGATTTGCCAATCGCTTGGGTCGCCTAAGACAGTCGGCCAGGAAATCATGATGACCACTTGGGCAAAGCAGATCGAAACCGCTCCCTCAGGACTTCGCTCCCCGGGAACCTTGGCCCATATCATGATGATGATTATGATTTTAGCGCCGCTGAACTTTTTTATGTTGCTCTGCCCGTTTCTTATTCTTTTCGTTTTGGTTGTCTCGGGATGGACGATTCCCCTGACCATCGGTGGAGCGGCGATTGCGGCCTTTGGCTTCTTCGTGCAGCGAACGGGTGCCCCGATCGATTTGTTGAATGGTCTATCTTTGCTCTGCATGTTCTTAGGTACATTAGGTATCGCGGCACTCAGCGCTTTGCTGATGTGGTTGGTCACCCTCGGGGCCTTTCGTATTCTGATTTCGTTTTTCAAATGGAATATTGATTTTATTAACTCACGCCGCGCCCCCGCGCCGGCACTTAACGGAGGCCGCGCATGAACTCATTCAAAAAGATTTTCGTAGGCACAATGATCTTCACCGCCAGCATGTGGTCGATGGCCTGGGTCTTCTCGGCCGTCGCCGGTGAAACTCCGAAAAGCACCATCAAGAAGCTGCAAGGCCGCTTGAACGAAGGTCAGTTGGTGGAGGAAAAAGAAATTCTGGATCTGAAAGGTATAGATACCGTGACCGTGGAAACCTCTTCCACCGATATCGTGGCCGAGGCCACTACGGGCGACATCGCCACTGCGGAGTTTTCCGGCACCGTGAGCAAGGGTGGAAAAATGATTCAGCTGGAAAGAAAGGGAAGTGAACTTTTCGTAAGGCTTGACCAAAATCGAGGCGCACGAGGATTGGTATGGAGTTTTGGTGACGACGACGATTCGCTGGGCGCCGACATCAAGGTGAGCACATTCCAGGGTTTGAAGATCACTTTGCCAGCCAACGTGATCAAGAATTTGAAAGTGAAGGCCAGCTCGGGTGATGTGCGGGTGAAAAATATGAATACCGATATCCTTGAAGCGCGAGCCAGCTCGGGTGACGTCACCGTGAGCAATTGCACCGCGCGCACTGTAGGCGGGGTGGAGACAAGTAGTGGCGACATCGATATTGATGGCTTCAACGGCAAGCTGCGGGCGTCGTCCACCTCGGGACAAATCGAAGCTCAGCGGATTTCGGGCGACGAATTCGAAACTACGTCGACCTCCGGTGATATAGAAATCAAAGAGATCAAAACCCTGGGACTACGTGCCCAAGCCACTTCTGGGGACATTTCGGTCACGATGCCTGAGGCGGCGGGGTGGAAGTTCTCCTTGTCTGCCACCAGTGGGGATATAAAAAATGACTTTAGCGACGACGCAGCTGCCGAAAAAATTATGCAGATTCAGTCGACGTCCGGCGATATTCGAGTACGCCGTTAAACCTTCGAAAAATTTCTGTCATGGTCTTAAAAGAATGCGATCACTCCCTGGTCGCATTCTGATACCAAAGCATCTGGCCCCCGATTTGCTTTGAGGACGCCTGACCGATGAACAAATCCAAAAGGGGGATCTTATGAAAGTATTCGCATTGCTCGCTAGTCTCGCGCTGTCTGCACCGATGGCGTTCGCTCAACAATCTGTTGATGCTTACTCGGATGAAGAACGCCAAATTTATGAACTCGAAGTCGGCGCTATGCCTTTCGACGAAGCTCAAGCGCTTAAATCTGAAATGCAATTGAACCGCGACCCTCGCCGTGATCGCGGCGCAGAAATCATCGGCGGCATCATCGGTGGAATCATCGACAACGCCATCAACGATCGCGATCGTCGTCCCGGCCATGGCCCTGGTGGAGGTTTTGACCGCGAAGTGATCTGTTACGCTCGCGATCACCGCGGTAACTTCTATCGTGCGATCGGTTTTCATCCGCGACGCGTACAAGACCGCGCACTCGACAAGTGCGAACGTAACGCTCGCTTTTGCCGCCCGCAAGGCTGCGAACGAGTTTAGATTTTTGGTTCAAAATTGGAACTATCAAAAACGGCACCGAAAGGAGCCGTTTTTTTATCGCTGCGACGCCGACCAAGCCACCACATGCACATACTGTGGTTCAGCGACCACCACTTGGCTGTAGGTTTCGCGCGACTGGGTCGGGTGGATGTAGATGGTTTGTAATCCCATCGGCGCATTGAAGATAATAAAGCCGCCACCGGCGCTACCGGTTTTGGATTCTAAGGGTTTACCTTCAGCATCGAAGTACAAAATATTCATCTGTTCACCGGGAGCATAGCCAGTGAGCTCGACTTCGAAATCTTGATCGTCGATAAAGCCAACAATCGCCCCACGGTCAGGCATCAAGCCGGTTTGCTTGTGATTGTATAAAGAGTAAACCCATTCACGCTTCAACAAAGGAACATTCACCAAATGGGGTGCGCCGGTCATGGTCATGCGGCTCACTTCATATTCGCTGCCCGCTTCGGCTTCGACCATAAAGTGATCGGACGCGACCGCGTATTCGATGTATTGATTGCGGCGATTCACATTCAATTCGTTGTCCGCACCTACCAGCTTGATGCGCGCCGAAATCGGTTTTTCTAGATCTAAAATGTCAAAGACGCGAAATTGTGACACCACTTTTTCACGGATTTCCAGTTCTACGTAGGAAACATGCTTCCGTTCAGTAGGGAATATTTGAGCAGGATAAAGACGGCCGCCCGATTTTACGCGCAGGGCTTGCACGCCAGGCTTCACTTTTAAGAACGCGAACAGACCGTTCGATCCGGTGCGCTTTAGATTTTTATCCGGCAAAAATAAATCATTAAAGTAGATAGCTTGGTATTCGCCAGCCATTTCGACTGTACCACCGTCAACCGGTAAACCATTGCGGGTAAGCTGACCCCAGACCACCGAAGCTTGCGAAGCCTCTTTGCGATCAGACGCGTGGGCCATTTCTAGATTGATCAAAGCATCGACCAGCGAATTTGAAAACAAACGGACATCTTGCGGATGATGGGCCTGACCTACCACCAAAGATGGCCTATTCTTCTTTGCCACCGCGCGCCTGCCCGAGCGGGTCAGCGTTTTGCATTCGT
>JBEIHA010000221.1:0-5469 GCA_040381635.1 Pseudobdellovibrionaceae bacterium | reverse complement strand
TCCTGGTCCCGGCGCAGGTCCTGGTCCCGGCGCAGGTCCTGGTCCCGGCGCAGGTCCTGGTCCCGGCGCAGGTCCTGGTCCCGGCGCAGGTCCTGGTCCCGCCCCACCGCTCCCCGCTGGACATAAGTCCCGACACTCGCAGCGGGGCGCACCACGGGCATCCACTGAAGCGACGAATCCAATTCTTGGGCAGACCGCACCCGTGGGATCCGTGGGCCGACCCGCCGAGCAACTGGCCGGCCAAATGGCCGGGGCCGGAGGCGGACCTGTGACCATGGCCTCGCAATCGGCGCTCAGGACGTCTTCTTCCGCATAATCACAAAAATCAATTTCGTCGTTCGAGGCCCTAACTGACAACACCAGTGGAATTTTTCTTATCCGAAGATTGGAACCGCCGATGATTTCTCCACCCGTCCAGGTGAAGGTGATCGCCAATTCCGCCTGGTGAACCCGGTAAGCTGCACCGTCGATGCGCGTGTTCTCACTTGCGCTGGCATTGTTCGCTGGATTGTCATCGCCATCCACATCCGGATTGCGCAATTCAAGGTCAGAAATAATTAAAGAAGGTGTGATTCGCGAGTTCAGGGCGACCGCCAAAACCGGCGCCACTACGTCGTTGTTTCTGATTTGTATGACGCCGACTTCGGTCACTTGTCCGTTCGCTGCGGGAAAGGTCAGCTTGTTCCCACCCAAAGCGTCGCGAAAGGCGCGCTCACACAAAACGCGCTGCGATAAGATCCCTTGGATGTAGCGTTGGGTGTTGTCCATCTCGGCCGTCACGTTCGAACGCAGCATCAGCTGTGTCATATTTTCGTAAAGCGTAGCGAGCGTGGCCGCGATGACGCCCGCAATGGCAACCGCAACGAGCACGGACATCAAGCTCATACCTTTTTGTGACTTCACATTGATACCTTAAAGGACATTCATGCCAAGTGTCAGTGAGATTTTATCAAATTATGAAGGAGGTAAACATGTGGCTTCGAAAACACGCCATGGCGTAACAAATCCACAAATTCCCGGCATGGATTGTTTCCATCGACACGTTTGGTTAAGCCGCCCCACGCAGTAGCCCCGGCCAGTAGCATTGATGGTTTCAGGGGGACAAGGGAACCCTCCGATGACATTGGTAGGCTGACAATCGGTGGGCACCACCGGGCCACGGTTTTGATAGTAAGGGAGCATGCAATTCCACCGGCAGTGGCATTTGGTTTCTCCCGCGGCATCCACCGATCCAGCGAAAATAAGCTCGCTGCATTCCGTGGGGCTGCCGGGGAGTGGATTCGCCGGGCAGGCGTTGCCGTCATTAGCCGCATCCGCTAACGTCGTACAGTCTTTCATCCTAGTGGATTCCTCGTTGACGTCACAATTGACGATATCATTAGAATCATCAACAAGGACCATCACTGCCGCTCGTCGTTCGTTCAACTGGCTGTTGAAGGCCCCGTTATCACCTTCACTCACGTCAAATCGCATAACCACTTCCCCACTTCGGGAAGTCACATCGGTATCGCCTACCTTCAGGTTCGTGTCGGAGCTTACGGAATCATTTGTCCCATCCGCGTCGGCATCAATCTGAAAAGGGCGGATAAACACGCGCTGCATTCGGATTCGTCCTTGTGAAAACACCATGCCGGTCTCGGCGACCCTAACTCCCGGCGATTGCCAAATGGTTATGTCCGTCTCGGCCGTACCATTCCAACTATTTCCGATTAAGGCTCTTTCACAAAGCTGCCGCCTGGATAGCATGCCCCGCACTTGGTTGGCCACGAAATCGGCTTCTCGCCGTAACAGCGACTTCATCATCATGTTGCCGTACATTTGATAGAGTGTGGCCACAGTAATGATCAAGACCCCCAAAATCGCGATCGAAATCATGACCGAGATAAGTCCTTCACCGCGCTGGCTGCGTAGGTTCATTGCGTGGCCTCATTAACATCGGTGAAAATTTCGGCCAGGGGTTCGGCGTCGGGTTCGAAAGTGGGCTTCACGCCAAGAAGTTTAAGAACGGTTGGATACTGTTCGATATGCTGAATGGGTCGTGAGATCTCGTGGCCCGCTTTGACCCCGGGTCCAACAATCATAAAAGGCGTCCACAAACCTTTGTTCTGGTCGGGTAAAACCGCCTGTTTGTAGCCGCTTTTCAGCGCAGTCGAGAACACAGCCATATCCTTGGTCACGTCTTCAATCCAACCATATCCTGCACGATTGGCAATCACCAAATCGCCGATGCGCTCCCCAGGCAAGCCCCACTTCCCCGCATCCTCACGGCTGTGAACTTCGGCCAGTGGCGCCTCCCCTTGATCGTCTCGCAATTCGCGTAAGACTTGTACCACTGAATTTCTTAATTTCGTGTACTCCGGCCCCCTGGATGGACGATAGTCCCCGCCCAGCCCTTCGGGTTTCAAAAAGATATGGTTCATATTGAGAAAAACCACCTTCGACTTGGCCCAATCAATCTGCAAGGTGCCCGACGTCTTGTCTTCGAAGAATTTAAGCCAGCCCTTTTTAGCGAACAGATTATTCAGCTTTACCTCATAGTCCAAAGGCACGACGCCGTGATCCGAACTTAAAACCACGTAAGATTCAGGTGAGCGCCTAAGCAAAGCCTCACCGATCATGTCGTCAATGTGTTTGTACATGCCGAGCACTTCGGACATTGCCGTTTCACGGTCCTGGATGGAGGTCCCAGCGTAAGCCTTGGACAATGGGTCCACCGCACCCATCCACCAGCGACTGGTGAGCATTTGATTGGGCGAATACACCGACTGCACGAAAACGTCTTGATCCACTTTATCAAAGAAGTATTTTTGTGCCTTTCGATGCCAAGCAAACGACATTTCGGACTCTTCTAAAAAAGTTTGTTTGTCTTCTTTGAAATAAACCAATTGGGGCGGAAAATTGTCGACGAAATCCACCATCGGACCGGCCGCTTCGTGCAAATCGGTCGACAAAGTCTGCGGCACAACGACGCTTTCATTCAAACCGTCGTAAAGGACACGGATGCGGAAAAAATCAGCCGCGCCCAGCTTGATCACTTTGACGCGGGCTTGCGCAGAAAAGGTCAGCTTCGACAAATCCTGCTCAAGCTCCAAGCGCTGCGGCATGTTCTCTTGGTAGTTACGGCTGAGTCGGTATTCAAGATCAAGCGGGAACCAAGGGCTCCACTGCCCTGGGGCCAGGTCAAAAAGAAAGGAGCGTTTATCAATCGAAAAATAGGCAAGGTCGTAATTCACCTGGCCGTCGTCGGTGCCGTCGGCGATCAGCACATAAAGATCACGCTCCCAGTTGCGTAAGTTCAGTTCACGTAGCGGTGAGAACGACTTGGGCAAAGGCATCTGCCAGCCCGAAGGATCCCCGGCTTTGACAAAGTCGGTCAGCTTTTTTCCGAACTGAAAAACCTTGTCGTTCCAGCCGAGCAAATCCCTAAACTGGGCGTCGTGATCGGAGTGAAAAATCAGATTCGGAAATTCAACCCCCCAACCGCCCCAGCGGCCTTTGACCACGTTCCCCGTGGTGATTTCAGGCGGCGTGCTACCGGGAATCGAGAGCAGCGAAACGATTTTCCCGGCCTGCTCTAGGGTGTACCAAAGAGGGTCGATGGTCTTCGCCACCGAACTAAAACCGGTGTGCGACACGACCTTTAACGGATAACCCTGGACACGAATCGGGCCATCGGCCACGCCGTGGCGCTTAGGCGTTACACCGGTAAAAAGTGTGGCAAAATTCACCGGCGTGTGGCTAGGAAATACGGGGATCGAATAGCCGTAGGAGCCTTCTTGCATCATGCGCCGAATATGGGGCAGTTTTCCTTCGCGCGCCCAGCGGTAGATATCGAAGACCTCCGGGTCGGCGCGAAGGCCGTCCGGCACGAACCAATACAGTTTCCACGGAGTCCCACGCCCTTGTTGTTGCGATGGGCCCGGCGCAACGATATAAAAACAGATCGAGGCCAACACGAGCGCACCTAAAACAACGACGGTTCTTTTCACACGAAGGGAGTTCATTGCTAAAATTTTTCTCCCTCCCCATATTGATCGGGCTCGTGGCGGGGATTTTCTTCCCCTACCAGTCGATGTCATTGATTTGGGCCAGCTCTATCCTGCTCTTTTTGCTTCTATTTCTCAACACTTTGGCCATTGAAAGAAAGCAAGTCGTGACGAGCTTGGTGAAGCGATGGCCCGAATCCGCTTTGACTATGGGATTAATCTTTGTATTTTTCCCTTTAATCGTGGCCGCCGCTTCGCGTTTGTTTCTAAAAGATCAAGACTTCGCCTTTGGAATGGTCATCAGCGCACTCGCACCGTGCGCCTTAGTGAATCCTTTTTTTGCTCGTTTGCGCGGGGGCGATTCGTCTCTCAGTCTAGTGAACGTCATTTTATCCACATTGATTTGCCCGCTGATCACGGTGCCCATGCTGTGGGCACTGGGGCACAGTTCCGTTTATTTGGATTCGAAGTACACGATCGTTTATCTATTTTCTCTCACCTTTTTCCCCGTCGCGGCTAGTCTGACCTGGGGAAGCCTTTGGCCCCGCGCCCGCACCCGACTAGAACCCCATCTGCCTGTTTTGAATTCGGTGATCCTGGCTTTGCTGATGTTTATCCTGGTGGGTTCGTCCCTGGCGCGCGTTCCGCTTCGGCTGATGGCTCAAAGTGATTTGCCCGTTCTGATTTTATTCTTCTTGGTTTCTGATTTTGGTTTTTACTTCCTGCTGCGCCGATCGGCCGGTCTTTTTTTCGACCAAACCGCGGCCGAGACTCTGGCTTTGAGCGTGTCTTCGCGAAATTTCGCGGTCAGCGCGAGCCTTATGCTCTTCTTTCATCCTAAAGCGGCTTTGCCGGCGGCCATTGGACTGGCGGTGCATGCGCTCTTTTTTCAATTCCTCACGTGGAAGAATAAAAAAGCGATGGTCCTCATCGGCGCGGTCTTTATCGGCTCGGCCTTAAGCAGTCCACAAGTCCATGCGAAGAGGCTGCCGTACACGCAAAAATTGAAGCTATGTCTACCCGCCTACGGCGAAGTCCCTGGCACAATGGCATTGATCGCCGCGCGCGACTTGGGTTACTTCGAACGCGTAGGCCTGGTGGTGGACTTCTTGATCCTAAAACAGGGGGTTGCGAAAGCCGTAGCCGAAAAGAAATGTGACGCAGGCATCATGTCGACGGCGGAATCCGAATCTTCCTCACCCGCTGTGCTTTCGAAACTCAAACCTTCTTTCTATCTGGTCGATATAGGCGGAGGCCCACCCCGTCTTTTCGTCAATGCAGGAGGAACCTATCGCGAGCCGAAAGATCTCGCGGGCAAGACCATTCGCGTTCCGGGCCGAATCGAAGCGGATTGGTGGACCCAGCATTTTAGAAAGCAAAAAATTAAACTTCCACGCTTTACGATCGAACCCGATCCTAGTCGGGCCATCAAAGATCTCGAAGAAAAAAAGGTCGATGGAATTCTGCTGGGTGAACCTTACGC
>JBEIHA010000220.1:0-5499 GCA_040381635.1 Pseudobdellovibrionaceae bacterium | reverse complement strand
GCCAAAACATCGGCCGCCTTTAGCGCCTGCCCGACCATCGCACCCGCCGCCGCAATCACCAGTAAGGGCTTCGTGGAATCGCGCAGAACTTGCGCTTCACCCAGCTTGTACCACTTCGCCCCGTACGTGGTCGGAAAGTTTTCACGGCCCAAAAAGAAAATAAATGAGTCCGGCGTCGCACCCTTTTTCATCTTCGCCGCAAACTCATCAACCGCCTGCCCGACAAGAGCTTCGGCCTCTTCACTGCTGGCCAACGCAAAAGTGCGCGTGTGCGGCAAATGACCCGTCATCGCGAAGTATCCAAGAGCTTGATGGCTGGCGCCGTCCGCCGCATCCTGAAATCCAACGTGAGAGAAAATCGCGATCACCGGGGCCTGGCTAAGCGCCGCCATGGTCAACGGCAAAGCGCCCTTGGTGACGCCAAATTGCGCGAAGGTATCCACAACGGGAATATACCCCATTTTAGAAAGACCCGAGGCCATGGAAACCATATTGCTTTCGGCCACGCCCACGTCTTGAGTGTTTTCCTTGTAGGCTTTTTGAAACGCCGCTACGCCCGTAGATCCCGGTAAGTCCGCCGAGATCGAAAAAATCGGCAAGCCTTCTTGACGCTTTTTGATCAGCGCTTTGGCTACGCCCTCTTGAACTTTAACCTCGGGAGCGCCCTTCGCGACGTCTTGCGGGCTTGAAGATTTCTTCGCCGAAGCTTGCGTGACAAGTTCTTCGGCCCATCCTAAGAAAAGTTTCGGAACGTCACGACCGGAATAGATCTCACCCAAAAACTCTTTTAGTTCGGTGGGCGACTTCAACGGAAAGCCGTGACCGCCACTGGTGCTCTCAGCCGTCTTTTTTACGCCGTAGCCTTTGATGGTGCGCGCGTGAATCACGACGGGTTTCATGGGATTGGCTTTGGCCATCTCTATGGCGGATTCGATGGTCGAAGTGACCTTCTGTAGATCGTGCGCATCTTTTAAGTCGATCACTTCCCAACCCAAGGTCGCTAAGCTTTTGAAGGTCGGGGACATGCTGAACGAAGATTCATCGATACGTCCGGTCAGACCCGTGTTGTTGTCACTGATGATCAAAACGTAGGGCGCCATTTTGCCGGCGGCGGCAAAACCAGGAATCGCAACCAAAGCTTCGCGCGCTTCGCCCTCTTGGCAGCCGCCATCGCTAATAGCGGTGATCGTCACCCGAGATAGACCTGCGAGCCGATCGGCGTAGGCCAAACCTTGAGTTTGCGGAATTGCGGATCCTAATGGACCGTTGCTCAGCAGAACGGCTTCAGGGAAGAGATGAGATTCCCCATGCCCGGTCAGACGACTTTCGATCGAGCGAAAACCTTTGAGTTCCTGAAAGCTCATGCCGGCGTAGGCGTAATTCGCTTTGAGAGCGTAAATTCCATTTTCACAATGGCCAGCATCATTCACGAAGTGAAATAGCTCGTGCCACGGCTTGTTGGCCTTTCGGCTATGCGTGAACATAATCCCGTGAAGGGCCGACATCATTTCGGCCATGGCCGCAGGTCCACCCCAGTGGCTAGCTGCGCCACCCATCACCGCACCCATATCCATCAGCGCCACGAGGGCACGGGTGGCCGCAGGGTCACCGACTTTGATGGTTTCGCCATTTTTTAGTTTGGTTGTGGTGAAGAATTCGGGGTCTTGGTTGGGAGTATCGGCAAGACGTGAGGGCCTCTGAAGAGGTTTTAAAATTTCATTCATGCTGGCCTTTTTAGCGGCGATTTCAACTTCGCGTCAACAGAATCCCCTTGAGTGCCTTGACTGGTGAAACGTATTCTGACGCACATGAGTCCACTAGAGAAAATCACCAAAGCCGAACTGCATCGCCACCTGGAACTTTGCCTCCGCCCCGATACGATTTGGGAGCTCGCCCCACGCTTCGGTATCGCGCTGAAATCCCAAGCGGAGTTCCAAGATCGTTTTATGATACTGGAACCCATGAACGATCTGGGCACCGTTTTGAACAAATTCTTGGACACGCAAAAACTCCTGGCGACTCCCGAAATCCTGGAACGCATCGCTTTCGAAGCCTGCGAAGACGTTTACCGAAACGAAAATGCACGCATCGTCGAGTTTCGCTACGCCCCAACTTTCATTCAGCAGGGCCACGAGATGACCTTCGAAGAGATTCACGAAGCGATCGTGCGCGGCTGCCAAAAAGCGGAGGAAGCTTATCCGATTGCGGTGGGTCTGGTGTGTATCATTCAGCGCATTTTACCGGTCAAAGATGCGGAGAAAGTGACCGACTTTGCGATTGCCCACAAAGACACCTTTTGTGGCCTCGATATCGCCGACAACGAAGAGGGTTTTGATTCCAAACCCTTCGCGCCCTTTTTTGCGAAGGCGGCGAAAGCCGGTCTTGGCATCACCGTTCATAGCGGCGAAGCGCCGCATCCCAAAGCACCTTCTTGGGTGATGGATGCGATTGAAGTCTTGGGTGCTCAGCGCATCGGCCACGGGGTGCAGATCTATCGGGACGAAAATGTGATGAAGATCGTGCGCGACCGAAAAATTCCCTTGGAGCTATGCCCGACTTCGAATTGGTTGACCAACGCCATTCCGGATTTAAAGCAACATCCCTTAAAGAAACTTTTCGATTTTGGAATTTTGACCACGATAAATACCGACGACCCAGGAATTTTCAACACCAATCTGAATCGTGAATATCGGGTCGCTCGCGACATGATGGGCATGAGTGAAGCGGATTTAGAAAAATGCGCTCAAGTCGCCGCCGAAAATTCCTTTATCCCACTGGCGAAGCGCCAAAAAGTTTGGCCCACAAAGTTGGCTCGCTAGCATGGCCGGCGGGTATTTCGAATTTCTAAAAGCTTCGTTGAAAAATCCGATGCAATTGTCCACGCCGTTCGCCTCGAGCGACCGCGTGGGCGAACGCTTCGCCCGGCATTTGCATTTGATTGATGACGAAATCGTGGTGGAACTGGGTGTGGGTTCGGGGGCGATTACCGATCACGTGCTGAAGGTTTTGAAGAATCCAAAAAAGCAGTACGTGGGATTCGAACTGAATGACGATCTGTTTAAGTTTTTGAAAACGGAAAAATATCCCGAGTTGGAAATACATCACGCTTCGGCGGATACTTTGAAGGACGTGATGAAGGGCCGCAAAGTGGGCGCCGTGATTTCCACTTTGCCTTGGTCGCTGATCCCTATTGAGTCCCGTCATGACATTTTAGATCAGATCTACGATGTGCTTCAGCCGGGCGGGACTTTTTCGGTTTTCACGGCTTTGCACGTCTTGTGGACGCCGGCGGTCCGCGAATTTTGGTCACAAATGCAAAAGCGCTTTCCCACCTACACGTACACGGATGAGCTTTTCAATCTGCCGCCTTGCCGGCTGTATTTCGCGCGCAAGCGATAAATTTTCTAAATTTATTTCAAATGATTTTTAACGCACTGATCCCTGTCTAGACAGGAGACACCGCGGCTAAACAAAATCTGTGATTCGCTTCACCGCGGGTCTAGGAACCGCGAGCTTTAGGCGCCCCCCGGCCCGAGGCCAGACTCAGACTTCCAAGCGCCCATCTTTGATCCGCACCACGGTCTCGGCCAGTGCTTTCAGATCCTCTTGGTCGTGCGTGACCAAGAGTGTGGGAATCGCCAAGCGTTTCACTACGTGCGCAACTAAGCCGCGCGCTTCTTCGCGCATCTGGGAATCCAAAGAAGAGAATGGTTCATCCAAAAATAGAAAGCGAGGCTGCCCGATCACCGCGCGTGCCAAGGCTACGCGCTGAGCCTCGCCGCCCGAAAGCACCAGCGCTTTTCGTTGCAAAATTCCGGTGATGCGCAGTTCTTCAGTCAAATCGGCCATGCGATCACGCGACTCTTGCAGGCTGACTCCGCGGGCGCGCGCCGCGAACAGAATATTTTCGGCCGCTGTCATGTGCGGGAACAACTCGAGATTCTGAAAGACAACGCCGAGCCGTCTTTTTGAAGGGTCTAACGCCGCCAAATCTTCATCGCCGAAGCGCCAGACCAAACCGGGACAGGGCTCGAGTCCCATGAGCAAACGAAAGACCGAGGTCTTCCCCGAACCTGACGGCCCCCACAAAGCGGTAATCCCGCGATCAGGAATCTCCCAGCGCGGAATCGCAATTCGAAAATCGCCGTAATCTTTCATCAAATTTTCAACGACTGACATAGCGGCCCATTTTCACGAAAAGATAATAAGTCCCCAAACCGATCGCGACCAAGGGAATCATCAGCACCTGCGCGAATTCCATTCGGTAGTTCCCAATCAGATCTTCCATCACTAACGGCAGGGTGGTCACGCCGCCCGCCAAAATGCCCGTCAGCGCGAAATCACCACTAGCCCACAAGGCGGCCAAACCACACGCCCGCATAATTGGAGCAGACACTTGTGGCCAGACGATCTCAAAAAGAATATTGCTCCACGAGGCACCAAGGGTGCGGGCCATACCGATTTGCCCAGAGACTCCAGCCAATGCGGAATGAACAATCCATCGATAAAGTAAGGGCACCGAAATCATGGTCAAGGCCAACACGGTCTTCAATATGTTCCAAATGTCGCCTTCTCCGGGCACGAGCAGCAAAGCAAAGCCCGTAATCACCGGGCTTGGACTTAAGTAGCCATTTAAGAAACGTCTTAACTTGGCGTGCGGGGACACAAAGGCGATCAGTAAAAAAACAATCAAGTGAAGTAAGCCAACAGCGAGGGAAATCGTAAACGTGGTCAAGGCCGCGGGGAGCAATGACCAAACAAGTTCAGAATCCCAATCCGACAAAGCCCCCGAGACCGCGCCCGAAACCCAACCCACGAACAAAATTGCGGCAGGCAAAAACGCCAGCCAGCGCCCCCGATGCCAGGAGAGATAAGCCAGATTTTGACGAGAAGGCCGCGGCGGCCAAAAGGGTTGCGGAATCAGCCACGCCATCGCCAACAAAACCCCAGCTTGTAGCGCCGCAAGTAGAACGGCCTTATCCCAGCGGCCTTCGACTCGGATAAAGTCATAGATCACCACCTCCAAAGTCGACGCCCTCTGACCACTCAACAATAAAGGTAAAGAGAAACTAGTGAAGCAAAGGCTGAAGACAAATAAATACAAACAGGCGAGATCCGCCCGCAGGTAAGGCCAGGCTACTCGTCGCCAAAACATCGCGGGCGTTGCTCCCATAATCCAACACACTTCGGCCATTCCCCCGAGTTTGGATTGAACCAAACGGTCCAATGCGATGGCCACCAGCCCAGAATTCAGTAAGACGTGCGCAGCGATCACCGCGCCCACGCCGTACGGAAAGTAAGTAAAGAAGCTCACTAAATTTAGCAGTCCCAAGGCCACGAAAAGGGGCGGTACCATATTCGGTAGAAGCAGCGAAAATTCGACCCAGGTGCGCGGGCGTCCACCCCGCCAAGATTGCAAAGCCAAGAACAAAACCCAACCCGCGATCAACGAGCAAGTCGAGCTCAATACGCTTTGGGAAAAAGCCGTCGTGAGGGCGG
>JBEIHA010000219.1:0-5513 GCA_040381635.1 Pseudobdellovibrionaceae bacterium | reverse complement strand
TTTTTTGATTTTTGATTTTTAAATAATTACGGGAGTACTGATGGGACAATTGGCAATGCAACCACACTATTACAAATTTTGGCGCGAACTGATTAAGCCCAAGGGCTTCGAAGTTGAAAAAGAAAGCCTGACCACTCGTTACGGCAAATTCAACGTACGTCCGCTCGAGCGTGGCTTCGGCGTGACTTTGGGCAATTCGCTTCGCCGCGTTTTGTTGAGCTCGATGATGGGCTCGGCCGTTTCGGCTGTAAAGTTCGAAGGTGTTTTGCACGAGTTCTCTACGATTCCGGACGTTCTAGAAGACGTGACCGACATCATTCTAAACTTAAAAGAAGTTCGTTTTCGTCAATTCGATCCGGAGCAAAAAACTCTTCGCATCTCGAAGACCGGACCTGGCAAAGTGACTGCGGCGGACATTCAGTTGATCGAAGGAATTGAAATTCTGAATCCTGATCAGCACATCGCGACTCTCGGTAAAGATGGTCGTTTCGAAGCTGAACTCGTGATTAGTTTCGGCCGTGGTTATGTTGAAGCCGAAGGCCGGGGCAAAGATTTGCCCGTGGGTTACATCGCCGTTGACGCTCTTCACAGCCCGATTCGCCGCGTGAACTACGTGGTGAATGCGGCTCGTGTTGCTCAACGCACGGATTACGACGCTTTGACTTTGGAAGTGTGGACTGACGGTTCATTGAAGCCAGAAGAAGCGGTTGCTTTGGGATCAAAGATCCTTAAGGAACAGCTGCAGATCTTCCTTACCTTTGACGAAAACATGGAACCCGTTGCTGAGGAAGAGGACACACGTTCACCCTCGTTTAACGAAAATTTGTTCCGTTCGGTCGACGATTTGGAATTGTCTGTTCGTTCGGCGAATTGCTTGAAGAACGCCAACATCCGTTACATCGGTGAATTGGTTTCGAAGACGGAAGCTGAGATGCTCAAGACCAAAAACTTTGGCCGTAAATCTTTGAATGAAATCAAAGAAATTCTGTCGAACATGGGATTGTCTTTGGGTATGAAGGTAGACGGTTGGCCGCCCCCCGGTTGGGATCCGAACAACCCGATTAAGCCAGCGGCTCCGGCAGCTCCCATTGCACGTGGCGATGGCGGCGCGCCCCAGCAGTAACTATATGGCGGCCCTTTGTTAGCTAGTTTTGATTGAGAATTTTTAGGAGATTGAGATGAGACATCGTTCAAAAAGACATAACTTTCACCGCCGTCCTGGCCCGCGCGTTGCTTTGATTCGCGGAATGGTCAACTCGCTGATCGAGCATGGCCGTATCAAGACGACCGTTGCACGTTGCAAAGAAGTTCGCCGCCATGTTGAGCGCGCGGTCACTGTGGCGAAGCGTGGGGGCTTGCATGCGCGCCGTTTGTTGTTGTCGCGTTTCCCCAACGAAAATGTGGTTTCTATTTTGATGGATGACTTGCAGAAGCGCATGGGCGATCGACCGGGCGGTTACACTCGCATTGTTAAAATCGGAGCCCGCGGTGGTGATCAAGCGGATATGGCTTTCCTTGAATTCGTTGATTACGTTCCGAAGTCTGCTGACAAAGAAGAAACCGTTAAGGGCGACACGAAAGAATTGAAGCTGAAGGCACGCGCTCGCGCGGCTGTTAAGGCTAAGGTCAAAAAGAACGTTCGCACGATTCAGCGTAAATCACGCGCGGAAGCTCGCACGCTGAATCCGATGTAACGGTCTAGATCTTCGGTAGTGGCCAGCGCCGGTCAGACTTCAGATTTAAATGCCAAGCTTTTGAAAAAACCCGGAGACCTCCGGGTTTTTCTTTTTTCAAGCTTTGTTCGCGCCGCGTACACCCGCGCTGGCGCGGGTGGGAATTGAAACGGGCTCCAGAAACCTTAAACTTTGTAGTAGGCGCGGTACCAGTTCCAAAAGTTGGTCAGGCCAGCTTCGAGAGTGGTGTTCGGCGAAAATTCAAAATCTCTTTGTAGGTCGCTGACGTCCGCGAAGGTGTCGGGGACGTCGCCGGGTTGCAGGGGTTTCATCTCTAGCTTTGCTTTTTTGCCGATGACCTCTTCTAAGGTGGCAATAAAATCGCTGAGCAGTATGGGCCGGTGATTGCCGATATTGTAGATGCGGTAGGGCGACTTGGCCGTCGCCGGATCAGGTGAATTGCCCGACCAAACGAGATTGGGGCTGGGCGCGCGTGCGAGGACTCTTAAAACGCCTTCGACAATATCGTCGACGTAGGTAAAATCGCGGCGATGGTGGTCGTTGTTGAAAACTTGAATGGTTTCGCCCTTCAGGATTTTCTGGGTGAATGAGAAAACGGCCATGTCGGGGCGGCCCCACGGACCGTAAACCGTGAAAAAGCGCAGGCCCGTGGTCGGGATCATATAGAGATGGGAATACGAGTGCGCCATAAGTTCATTGGCTTTTTTGCTGGCGGCGTACAGCGAAATCGGGTGCTCCGTCGAATGGTGGACAGAATAAGGCATCAATGTATTTGCGCCGTAGACGCTTGAGCTGGAAGCGTAGACCAGATGTTCCGTGCCGAATTTGCGACAGGCCTCCAGGATATTTAGAAAGCCTTTGAGATTGCTCTCCACGTAGACCTGCGGGTTTTCTAGGGAGTAACGAACGCCGGCTTGGGCGGCCATGTGAAGGACGCGGTCGGGCTGGAAGGCCTGGTACGCCTTGATGAAGGCTTCCGTGTCGGCGATGTTGAGTTCTTCGAAATTCAAGCGGCCCGGCAATTTTAAATCACGAATGTGCTTGAGGCGGCCGTGCTTCAGATTGACGTCGTAGTACGGAAAAAAATTGTCGATGCCCAGCACGTCAATGCCTTGGGCGAGCAGCTTTTCGGTAAGTGCGGCGCCGATAAACCCTGCGGCGCCGGTGACCAAAATCCTTTGTGCCATAGGCTGGTAAGCTACCGGCTGTTGGTGGCCGCGTCCAGGATCAATTGGACGGGCGTTGCCATAGGCTAATAGAAACCGATTTTGCCTGTCGGGTTGTCGAGATTTTTAACTTCGACCATCCATTCGGCGATCTCGGTATTGAAGATCAGCTGAAGGGTTTTGCCAACAAATTGAGCCCCCGCCGAGGTGAGAATTCTAAGGTCGACGTAGTAGACGGCTTTGGTTTCACCGTCGGCGACGATCAAGATATTCTTGTTTTGAGGGGACGACCCACGTTGGAGGAAGCCGCCGTATCGTTTCGGATCTTCGTTATCACGAATGATGTGGGTGGCAAATCCGATCGAACGATGGAAGCCTTCGGCCAGATCGCGTGCGGGCTCTCGAGAAGACGTGACGAATCCGATCGGCTGGGACGGTAGTTCAGGCAAATTTTGGGGGTCGCGTAGGCTGGGTAGCAGTGGAATGACGAGCCGGTTTTGTTTGTCGAGTTGAAGCCCGTAAATTGCCGGCGAGACTCCGACGGAGTCGAGTATTTGGTAGACCGAAGCCAAGACGCGGACTTTTTTCTGCGTGTCGGTGATTCGCACAAACAAGGGCATCAGCTGCATGGTGCGATTCAGGACCTGCGCTTTCATGTGCAGAATTTCGGTCATCAAATATTCATGACGGTCGGGCGGCATATCGACGACGAATTGAACTTTTTGTAGCAGATCGAGGAACAATCCTTCGTAATCGCTGATGGCGTAATCGATCGGTGGGCGCTGAGTGGCTAAAATATCTGAGCAATTTTTGGTGGTCGCATTTTTCGGCAAGGCTAAGGCGCTTGGTGATAGCAAGACCATCACCAGTAACTGGATAAACTTCGGCATATTTCCCCCTCCCCAGGCGGAAAAACAAAGGTAGAGACAGAATTGAATTAAGTCCAAGTCGAAGTTTCTATCGACCACATAAGCGCAAAGATGACCTTTTTAGGGCTTGTGATTTCGGTGTGTAGAAAGATCAAAGATTGATTAGTTTGTGACCAGAGCTTCGATGCGCTCAAAAACACGATTCATGTCGTATTCATGTTCCGCCTTTGTGCGCGCACGTTGACTCAAATCAGCGGCCAAGGCGGGTTGCATGATTTTTAGCATCGCTTGCGCTAGGGCGTCGGCACTTCGCGGTTCGCAGAGCAATCCGGTCTTACCCTGATCAAGGATTTCGGGAGTGCCGCCGGAATTCGTGCCGATGGTCGGTAGGCCCGAGGCCAGCGCTTCGAGCAACACATTGCCGAAATTTTCTTCGTACGACGGCATCACGAAGACATCAAGAGCGTTCATCACCTCGGGAATGTCTTTACGGAAATCCGTCAGCAAAACTTTGTCCGCGAGATTCAGACTTTTCAAACGTTCCCGCACGAGGAGATCGAATTCCCCTTCACCGAGCGTGTTGCCGCCGACCAGGACGAAGCGGGCTTGGGAGTTTGCGGCAAGGACTTGGGCTGCGGCCTCGACGAATTCGAGTGAGCCTTTTTGTTTATCTAAGCGGCCGATTAAACCAAAGAGCGTATTCTCTGGTCCAACGCCCCAAGCGGCACGAATGTCTTGGCGCTTGGGCCTGGGTCGGAAACGCTCAGTGTCGACACCATTGGGGATCACGGTGAAATGTGCATCGTCGACGGGCAGACAATTTTGAAGAAAACCTTTTTGAATATGACTTAAGGCAATCATCTTGTCTAAGCGACCATAAAGGTGTGAATGCAGCAGATCCTTTTTGTTCACATTCTTGAAGAACATGCGGGCGAATCCAAAGAGCTTTACTTCCGGCATCCCGTAAAGAGCCGGTCGGACTAGCCAGATGTCTTTCATGTGGTGTAGAAAAATCGCGCGCACGTTACTTTCTTGAATCCAACGACGGACTTGCCAAGTGGCGGCGGGTGAGAAGTATTTTGCGGAAGGAACAGTCTTGGCCTCAAGATTCTGTTCTTGGAGTGCTTTTTGGATGGGGGAGCCGGGCTCGCATATTTCGAAGGACGGATAGCCTTTTTGTGCGAAGAGTCGGGTCATTTTGACCGAGGACATCTCGAGTCCTCCCCAAGCGCGGGAGAAACATAAGTTCGCGATTGTCGGCTTTTGCATCCGCAGAAATTAGCACAAAACTAAAAGTTTTCATCCCAATTATGGGCGTGCGTGAAGGGACCTGGCCCGCTATAGTGTTGGCATGTGGAGTTTTAAGGGAGCTTTGGCCGTTCTTATCACGGCGGGGATTTTGTCGATCCCTCTCTACCAATATTGGGAATATTTGACGAAGGGTATGCGCCCGCCCGTGGCCACGCAAAAGCTTAATGATATGGAAAAAACGGGCGTGCCTGATTTTTCGGTCACGGGCTTAGATGGCAAAGAGATTTCGATTCAGGATTTCCGGGGAAAACTATTGTTGGTGAATATTTGGGCCACTTGGTGCGCGCCATGCCTGAAAGAGTTTCCGTCGATGATTCGCTTGATTCAGAAGTTTGATAAAGATCTCGTCGTCTTAGCCGTTTCTTACGATCGCCATCGCGAGGATATCGAAGCCTTCGTTAAGGCCTTTGGTGGAGTGCCCCCGAATTTTTATATCGCTTGGGACAAAGAAAAGAAAACCACCGCTATTTTCG
>JBEIHA010000218.1:0-5516 GCA_040381635.1 Pseudobdellovibrionaceae bacterium | reverse complement strand
TTTTCAGCCGCCAATTTTTCTTGATTGCCAATATTGGCTTGCACGATCAAAAACTTCAGCGAGGCATCAGGTTTCGCCAGTCCTTGCGCATGAAAATATCCCCACACATTTAAAATCATAAAGATCGCCGGGATTGAGGCGGCGCCAGGCATCCAAACGCACCCTTGGCGGTAGCGAATGAAGGTCCAAAGAACAATTCCGTTCAAACACAGGCCGAAAAAACTTAAGCCGATAAAGCCGAAGATATCGGCCAAGTGGTAGGCCGGGAATTCGGCCCACAGCCAGGTGTAGCCAAAATGCCAATCGAAAATCATCGGATAGGTGCGTTCACCGATGCTCATAAAAATAGGCAGCGCGATTATTTTTTGCGTGCGTGATAACTGCAGGCGCGAAGAAAAAACCATCCACGCTAACCCTGCGAGAGGGACGTAAAGATTGGCAAATCCGCAATAAGCGGCTTGGGCCATTAGCGCAAAGACCCAAGGGATATTGCCAAATTCATGGATCGTGTAACTAACCCAACTGAAGCCAATCGCGGTCAAAACAAATTGAGTGAGCCACCCGCTCCAGAAGATGCGCTTCAAGGATCCGGGTCTTGACGATTCCTCTTGCAGCCAAACATACCAAAGGGGAGTCCAACAGAAAAAAATGGCCCACGGAGGAAAGGGAATATAGCTTGTGCCGACAAGTATTCCTGCTAGAATAGCCAAGAGATACCGAGGTTTCATGGTACACGGATGTAACCAGCTTCGCTTATCATCGGATTTCATATCCGGTAGGCTAGAATATCCGCATTAGGGAGTCACTATGCCTGTAGACACATCTCCAGATCATGAAGATGAACGGGGATCGGTTCTTCAAGGGAAGCAGACATTATTTTCCACGGAATCTTTCCGTGTGCGTTGCCCGCATTGCCGAAAGCTCTATTTGGTGCAGTTCAACGACGTTAAAGAGGCCAAGCCGCTCTTCGAAGGTTCGCAGTGCCACGATCGTTTTTGGCTGTCGCTTCCGGACATGGATTTATCCAGTGAACTCATAGGTCTTCCGCTCAAAGTTAAAGAAGCACCTGTATTGAAGGTGCCGGTCTCGGTAACGTCGGAAGCCGTCGAAACGGAAGCCTGTCCGAAATGTTTTAAGTCAAATGCGTTGCATGCCCGAGAATGCGGTCACTGCAGCGTGCTGATCGCCAAAGCCAAGGCGGCCTCGTTAAGTTTTGACGAGCCCATCCCGACCCATTCCGCGGTGCTTAAAGGAATGTGGCAAAAGATTGTGGATGATTACGGCGACGAAAAGCTGCACGCCGATTTTATCCGCGCGAGCGAACGCGAACGCAATATCCCTTACGCCGCCGCTCAATATGGCCAGATGCAAAAATTAATGCCGACCGACGAAATCACCAAGCAACGGATTAACGAAATCCAAGCTTTGGCTGAAACCATGATGCCGCCGGGGAAGCAAACAAGTCTACGTCCCAAAATCTACCCACGCTTGTGGCAGATCCCGTTGTTAGGTGCAGCGATTTTGATTATCGTTGGACTGACCTTGCCGATGTTTCGAAACATCGTGGGCCTTGGCGCCGCGTTTCTGTTTTTAGGTGTCGCGATGCAACTGCAATTGCGTCGTCGGGACAGCGGCCGCGATTTCGGTTCATTGCGGAAGAAATAGGTTTGGCTTTATTTCTGCCTTTTCTTCTTATTGTTTTGCACCTACCGGCGGCGGGCGAAGACGTCGGTCTATACATCAAGCAAGCCTATACCCAGCAGATGAACAGTTATTTTTTGGGAATCAGAAATGCGGCCGCCAAATTTCCGCGGGCCGATCAATTCGTTCACCAAGTATTTAGGCCCGAAAGTATCGACGACAAAAGCGCGAAAGACTTAGCGCAAGCGATCACGCCAAAGGTCCTAACGATCCCGGACGGCGTGATGTTCGAGTTCGGTCCTGGCGAGCAGCTCCAGGTCAAAATGACCGGTGCGATCGGTACGATAAGTATAGATGAAGTGAAGCGAAAATATTCTTGGTGGCACGAGCTCTCGCCCATGGCGGTGGCCCATGCCTGGGTGCCTTTGGCCACTCGGCTAGCGATTGGGATTTTTCGTTTGGTGGTGGGGAATTCCGTTAGGGCGACCGCCGCAGGCACAGGTGCGGGTGCTGTTGGCGGATGTGTCGTAGGAATGAAAACCAAACTCGATCACGAGACGATGGATAAGGCCTGCCTTGCGGGCGGCTTAGACGGCGCTCTTTTGGTTGGAGGCCTGGCCAGCATCCCGTATTTAAATGACCGTTTGGATTTGGCCGTAAGCAAAGGTGCCGCGCCGTCAACGGCAGCTAAATACATACGCGGGCTGGGACTATTGGGGACGATCGCCGCGGTGGGATTTAGCATACCAACGTTAGCCAACATGAATGGCTCGGTGCTGCGCTGTCAGGGATCTAAGGGTGATTTCATCATTAGCGCCAAAGTCGATGGTGCTACTCGCCATACTTTGTATGAGTCTTATGGTGATCAACTGCAATTCTATAAGGCCAAAGCCCCTGGCCCGCAAGTCGCCGCCAGCGCCAATGACCTCGATCAATTTTTAACTGAAGTCGACGCTTTCAAAGGACTGCCTACAGATCAGCGCCGAATTCTTGCGCAGCAACTTCTGGTGGATCGCGAACGAAATCGGGACATCTGCCGAAAAAATGGTCCTGGGTACACCGAAAATAGGTCCATTGGCAGCGGTGAAAGACTGGTCGAAGGTGTAGAAGGATCGCCGGCCAAGCCCTCGACCAGCACAAAATAATATTGGTTTGGCACCGGTTTTAAAACTAGATAGAATCACTTTATGTGGGGGTAATATGATGATTCGAGTCTCGATTTTGATGTGTGCTCTGTTTGTATCGGTGGCCAATGCCAAGTCCAGCGAGCCTACTTCGCAGCAAATCAACAGCACTATTCGCAAGGCACACGCCGAAGTCATGAACCGCCATTTCATGGACATAAGAAATTTGGCCAATAAGCATAAATTGGCGCGCCCATTTTTTGCCGAGGCCTTGGGTGTTGACGACAGTTCTGATTTTCTTAAGGGCATTGCGCCGGACGAACCCACTCCCAAAGTCACCATTGTTCCCGATGGGATTGTGGTCGAGGAAAATAATGGCAAGCGGGTGTCAGTAACTTTAGGGAAAGTTTTCGGATCCGCTGATGTGAAGATACTCGCGCCCGGCAAAGCGAAGAGCGCATGGATGCGCGAATTATCTGTTTTGCCTACGGCGGACGCCGGTGTGTGGGACTGGGTCGGTCGTGGCTATCACTGGATGGGTGAGGGAACTTTAGGAATGAAGAGAGTTGGCAATGATTTAGTAGACATGTCGGCCGCTGAGAGGATAGCCCGTTTCGCCAAAGGAAGCGCTTATTTCACTGCTCAGGGCGCGGCTGCTGGCTGCCTTATTGGCATGCACGCAGCTGATGATCCAGTGCTGCCAGCTTGCGCACAGGGTGCTGTGGGTGTTGCCTCGCTCGCCCTCGGGTACACGACGATTGCTTTTGGGGCGTCGGCTGGCTTAATTGCCGGAATGAATGCATGGGATAAGGTCCCCCCCCAAGCTAAACTGAAGCTTCTTAAAGGAGCCCAAATCTTGGCCGGTGTCGGTATGGCTGGGTTGGTGGGCCATGGGGCAGACAGTCTTCTTAAGTCCGATGGAGCTAGGCTGGTGTGCGATTCGAAGGATTCGTTTCGGCTAGTGGACTTAAGCCTCAGCGAAAAACCGCAAGTTCTGATTTCTGCATCCGCCAATAAGTTTTCATTTGGTTCTTCTAGTTTCTCGGAGCAGATCAAGCGCGACCCAGAAGCGCTAAAAAGCCATCTTAAGACGATGGAAAAATATAAGTCGTTTGACGACCAAACTTTAGCGGTTCTTGTTGATGGAATCTCAAATGATTTGAAGAGATATTCTGAGAAATGCAAAAATCACGGGAGGGGCTATACAGAAACTTACCGCATCGAAAGCGACAAGCCCGCGATCGAGGCCGGAAAAGAAAATAAACCCACGGTGACTAAATAACCGGGGTTAGGCAGTCAGGCGCGCGATGTATGATGGCGCGCCTGAATATTGAATTTAGATAAGCAAGCCAATTTCAGAAAATCCCTTTTTCCAAGGCAAACACCAAATTCCATCGATTTTTTGCTCCACCGGATCCTGAGATAAAAGATAGCCCTCTGTTTTTTTAAGATCCTTCACTAAAGAAACAAAAGATCCCAGACCCGCATCCCTCAGCGACGAGATCTTTGCCGTGGACTTGACTTCGATCGCCACCCGCGAAAGGCCAGGCCGTTCAATCAAAAAATCAATCTCCGCACCATCTTTTGTTCGAAGATATGAGAATCGCCAATCGGGCTTATGATAATCGGCTAAGCGTTTCATTTCTAAAAAAATGAAATGTTCGAAGGCTTCGCCGTACTCGTGTGTCGACGGCGCTAGCGGAAGTTCCAAAGACCTCTTAAGAGCACGGGCTACTCCGAGATCGAAATAATAGAATTTTGCGGCCTGGCGCTGCCTCTTGCGAATGGATTCGCTAAAGGGTTCCAATAAAAAGCCAACTAAAGTGTCTTCTAGAATTTCAAAGTAGTTCTGGACAGTCGTGTGGTCAACACCAACGTCCCGAGCAATGCTATTCAAATTTAAAATCTTTGCATTCATTTGGGCAGCCACCTGCAGAAAATTCTTAAATGGCTTTAGCTTTCTAACTATTTGTTCCGCAACAATTTCTTCTTTGAAATAGGTTTCAACATAAGTTCTTAAGTAATCTTGTTTATCCGGTTCATCTAATGAAAAAACTTCGGGCAAAGAGCCATAACGAAGGACTTCGTCCAGCGAAAATCGCTCGCCTAGCTCGGAGTGAAGAAGAGGATGACAAACATATTTAAATGCACGACCGGCCAGAAGATTTGCGGCCCCTCTTTTTAACTTTCGCGCACTCGATCCGGTCAAAGCGAACTTCAGGGATTTATTTTTTGACAGAGAATGAACCACATCCAATAGCGCAGGAATCTTTTGAATCTCGTCGATAACAATCCATTTTTTCCCTGGCGTGGCCGCAATCATGTCCTTAAGGCCTTCTGGATTGTTAGAAAGTCGGTCCTCTATTTCTGAATTGAGAAGATCCAACCACAAGGTTTCCGTGTCCGAAAACTGTGCCTCTAACAGAGTTGATTTGCCTGTCGCCCTAGCGCCAAATAGGAAAAAACTGTGTGTTTTTGATATTTTAACGAGTCTTTTGAACATATCCCGAAATCGTACGCCGTTTTTTGGGTATGGTCAAACTCAAATTTCTAATCGTTCGCAGGCCCTTCGGCCTCAGCGCGTGGCAAGATCTGCGCGTTCCTTAAGCCCAAGTGGGACTGGATGCTCTTGCCAAACGCGGTGATGCGTCTTGGTTGATTGGACGATGACTCGAGTTCATCTTCTTTGGCGGAAGGCGAGGCGAACTCGTTTTTGTTGAAGCTCGAAGCATTGTCGACTTTGACTCCGTT
>JBEIHA010000217.1:0-5518 GCA_040381635.1 Pseudobdellovibrionaceae bacterium | reverse complement strand
TGATCTTGTAGCCCTCTACATTCTGGGTCATGCCGCGAAAGACGGTCGCATGAGCCAACGTCACCCAAGGTGCCTGGGCCTTGAAGAGCTCTTGCGCCTTAAAGTACTGCGAAGTGCGGTCCTTCATATCACTGACGGTTTTGGCTTTGTTGATGATCTTGTCGTAGTCCTTGTTGCACCAGCGAGCCATGTTCGATCCGCCTTTAACCGCCGCACAGCTCAAAAGCGTGCCCATGAAATTGTCAGGATCACCATTGTCCGTAGTCCAACCGATCTGCAGCATCTGATGATCCCCATTGCGCGATTTCGCTAAGTAAGTCGGCCAGTCATAGGTCACCAACTTCACGCGAATACCCACCTTGGCCAAATCGGCTTGCATCAGTTCGCCCATCTTTTTGCCGTTCGGATTGTAGGGCCGCGAAACCGGTAACGTCCAAATCTCGGTATCGAAACCGTCGGCAAGTCCGGCTTTTTTCAAAAGCTCTTTCGCTTTTTCGGGATTGTAATCGTAATCCTTCGTATCCGGATTGCTGGCCCATACGGTCGGCGGAATAGGGTTGCGCGCCGAGGTCGCGGTCGATTGATAGACCACATTCAGGTAGTTTTCGCGGTTCAGTGCGTGCGCAATGGCTTGCCTGACTTCCAATTTATCAAATGGCTTCTTCTCGGTATTCATGGCGAGGTAGCCGACATTCGCACCGGGCTGGCTCATCAATTTAAGTTTAGAGTTGCCCGAAATACCCTTCAGATCTTGGGGTGCTGGTTCGGCGATCAAATTGCATTCGCCAGCCTTTAGCTTTTGAAAGCGCACATTTGGATCCGGCGTGATAGCAAAAACCACTTTGTCCAATTTCGCGCGGCCCATCCAGTACGATGGGTGCGCCTCGTAGCGAATAGAATTGTCTTTAACGTAACGCTTGAGCACGAACGGTCCGGTGCCGACGGGTTCAAAATCAATTTTTTCCGGCGTCTTCGCCTTTAAAAGTTGATCGCCATATTCTTTCGACTGGATCACCGCGAAGCTCATCGCGATGTTGGCCAGAAACGGGGCGGCCGGCTGGTTAAGGACGAATTTCACCGTGTGATCGTTCACCTTCTGGATTTCTTTGATCATGGCGTCCATTTCCATGCCCTTAAAGAAGGTGTACTGTCCGCCGTTCACTTTATGAAAAGGATGATCCTTCTTCAAAGCGCGGTTAAATGAAAACAACACGTCATCGGCGTTCATGGTGCGCGTGGGCTTAAATGAATCTGTGGTGTGAAACGTGGCGTTCTTGCGCAAATGGAAAGTGTAAGCCTTACCGTCTTTTGCAATATCCCATTTTTCCGCCAAACCCGGAACGGTCTTGGTGCCGCCGTCTTCGAATTCAACAAGTCGATTGAACAGCATTTGCGAAGACGCATTGAAGGTCGGCCCATCTTCGGCCATTTGAGGATTAAATGTGGAAGGGCTGGCCTCCGAACAGTAGACCAATGTTTTTTCGGCCCAGGCGCTCGCGCCCAAGGTCCCCAAAATAAGAACGACTAAAATCCCCCGCATAACCTTACCTCCTAATGATTTTGTAACTGACTTTTTGATGTCTCTTTCAATGGTGGAAGCTGCCAATCGAGCGGCGCTTGCCCTTTCGATTTTAGATATTCGTTGATCCTAGAGAAGTGACGGCAACCGAAAAATCCGCGATGTGCGGAAAGCGGCGACGGATGCGGGCCCCTCAAAACCAAATGCTTTTTGGTGTCGATGAATTCGCCCTTTTTCTGCGCGTAACTGCCCCACAGAACAAAGACAAGGCCTTCACGCTCTCGGTTCAAGTGGTCGATCACGGCGTCGGTGAATTGTTCCCAACCTTTTTTCTGATGACTGCCGGCGCGCCCAGCCTCCACCGTCAAGGTCGCATTCAAAAGCAATACCCCTTGATCGGCCCAAGATTCCAAAAATCCATGAGACGGTTGTTCGATACCTAGATCCGTCTTCATTTCTTTGTAGATATTTTTTAAGGAAGGCGGAACGTCCACCCCGGGACGCACCGAAAAACACAAACCATGCGCTTGATCAGGGCCGTGGTAAGGATCTTGCCCCAAGATCACCACTTTCACTTTCTCGAAGGGCGTGTGGTTGAGCGCCGCAAAGTATTCTGAGCCACGCGGAAAAATGCGTTTTTTAGCGGCCGCTTCACTACGCAAAAATGAGCGGAGTTCTTCCATGTAGGGCTTTTGAAATTCGGGCAATAGCCGGTCTTTCCACGAGGGCTCGAGTTGAATCTTGGTCGCGTCAACAGACATAGCTAATTTGGTTCTCATCCCTTGAGAAATGAGTCAAGCCGCGCTAGTGACCAGCTCAGCTGCATTGATGGGCCTTATGAATTAAACCCGACCTAATGCGCCAGAATCTTGCCCCACGCCTTTCATCTATGATCTAAATTTAGCCATGGATATTTTAATCTCGGGCGCTTCCACGGGTATCGGCAAAGCTTCGGCTATTCAACTTGCACGCAAAGGTCATACGGTATGGGCCGGTGTGCGATCGCAAAAATCCTTCGATGACTTGGTGAAAGCCAATGTCCAAGGATTGCAACCGGTCTTTCTTGACGTGTGCATTGAAAAATCGATCGTCGATTGTGTGAGCACGATCAAAAAGAAATCCGGCATCCTCCACGCCCTAGTGAACAACGCCGGCATCGCCGTAGGTGGTCCCATCGAAGGTGTTACGCTTAGCGACTGGCGGCTACAATTCGAAACCAATGTTTTTGGCCAGGTCCGATTGATTCAAGAATGCTTGCCCCTCCTGCGCGAGAGCAAAGGCCGCATCGTGAACGTTTCGTCGATCGCCGGCAAAATATCCAGCCCATTTATGGGCCCTTACAGTGCCTCAAAATTTGCGCTGGAAGCGGTCAGCGATTCTTTACGGCGCGAACTTTACACTCAAGGGGTCAAAGTCTCGGTCGTCGAACCCGGCCCGATCTCCACTCCCATTTGGGAGAAATCCAAAACCATTGGCCTAGAAAAAACCGAAGCCTACGGCCCTGCCCTCAAGAAAGTCTACGGCCCGGCGATGGAGAAATTTAAGCGGCAAGTGGATCTCGCGGTAAAGAACGCTTCACCGGTGACCGTCGTGGTCAAAGCGGTTGAGCACGCACTGACCGCGCGCTCACCGAAGACCCGCTACCTCGTCGGTCGAGGGACCAAAACCACGGCCATGCTGTTCGGGAACCTTCCCGACCGCTGGCTTGATCGATTGATGAATATGAAGGTTTAGGCGCTCAACGAAGCCGAATTGCGCCTGCTTAAAATGACATTTTAGCGCCTGTTTTAACCCTCTTTGACCAGAATTCGCGGACTTGCCGGTGGCCCCGGGGATGCATTGTCCCTACCTCATATCGTCTTATAAACATCGCTTTTTTGTACGTCATCCGGCCGAGTGATGGTGGTTTTGGGTTGCTCCCCACGCCCTAAGAGTGGGGAGCTGTTTTCATATCGTAAGCCCGTAAACCGCGACGACATATAGAAGCTTTTTTAACGACGTCGGGTCCGAATATAGGGGGGCCGTAGAAAATGTATAACGCGCTAAGTCTATTTTATGATACAACGAGTCACATTTCTTTAAATGCCCGAATCTTTACGGAGTTTCTATGTCTTCGCTAGTACGCCTGTCTCTGTGTGCCATTCTCGTTTCCACTCAAGCCACGATGGCCCAATCGCCCACCCAGAGGGTGATTTTTCCTGGCGAAAAGCTTCCCGCCGAGCTGTCGTATCAGCCGCTTAAAATGGGATCTGACGTGCCCGTGACAATGCGCGATTGGTTTATGCTGAAAGACAAAGACTTAAGCCTCACTAATCCCGTCGCGGGCAAACGTGTGGAATTCTCGGGCCCCGTTCTCGACAACAACAATGCGCAAGTTTATTTCCGCATTGCGAGCGGAATGATCTTAAAAGAGTCGATGATCCGCATGGGCATGAATCCTAGCCAAGCGGTCCGTTACCTGGAATCTGTTCAAGAAAGTGGCGCGGATTTCGCGACCACGCCTTTGAATAAACTTGGTCCTCTGCCCAAAGGTTTGGCCGAGCTCTACGACAACTGGGACCGTCCGTTATATAAGATGGCGCTCCTTCCCTATTTGCTCTTGCCCTTGTCGGTGGCCTACGACCAGTCGAACCTCCAACACTTTGCACTCGCCGGAGTCGACGATAAACCCGCTCAGAAAACTTGTTCGGCCATCACCTCGGTTTACCCGCTCGGTCCCATACAAACACGGATCAACGATAGAACTAAGGTTGGGGATGACCTGGCCACCGAATTGCGAAATGCCCAGGCTCGTCTACAGCAGTCCAACATGAGCCAAGTTCGCATGACCCAAGATTTGCGCAACTACTCAGGACAAATCGACAGCGCTCTAGGTTGCTTTAGCTCGGTCAATAACCGGGTCTCTCGCGGCGGAACTATGCCGACCGAGGCATGCTTGAAAATGGCCCAAGAGGTGATGGTAGCGGCCCAATTGCAAGCCGAGTGGACCAAATTCACTGCGCAGAATTTGAAGAATGAAAGCGGTGACTTCACGGACAAACAGCAGGCCGAAGAAAAGCTTAAGAATCTAGAAGCCCGACTTTCCGAAACTCAAGCACTGATCCAGTCTTTAAAAGATCAGCAAGCGAAAGCTCAACAAGAACAAACCCTGGCCGGCGAAAAAGTGCGGCAGCTCACCGTCGATCTAGTCTCCCAAAAGGCCGAGGAAACCAGATCGTCTGGCGAAAAGAGCGCCCTCCAAGACGAACTGAAGACCATTCAAACTTTGAATCACAAACTTGAAACCGGCACTTTTGAAGGCAGCGAAGCCGAAAAGCAAGCGGCGATCGCCGCGACTTCGGAACGCGCAAAACGAATGGCGACTATTCGCACCCGCCTGTCGCAGATTCTGCAAACGGAAGTGAAGTTTCAGGTCAACCAGGCCGCCATCATTCGCCAAGTCGAATTTCTGTCCGCCACAATCGATCAGAAAAAAGCGGCGCTGGCCTCGATCCAATCGCAACTCGGCGGTCAACCCAACGGACTGGAATCCAGAGCCGCTGGTTTAAACAAGGAAGTGAAAGCCGCCACGGATAACTTCTTGCAAGTTTCGGATCAGGCGAAATTTTCGGAATACGTTGTTTCGATTCTTAACCGTCGTTTGAGCGAGCTTTCGAAATCTCGCGACGATTTGTTCGGCGCAGTTAAGAAGGAAGAAGCGCTGGCCGAGACTTATAAAGTGCAGATCGCCACTGCTCAAAAGAACTTGGATACCCAGTCTACGCCCCTGGTCAAAGACGTCACCGATCTTGAGAGCATGATCGCTAGCTACAAGGACGTCGCCAATATGGGTTGGTTCTTGGAAACCGACTGCGCCGCCCGTGCTAACTTTGCCCAAGGTAAACTTGGCATCTACTTGAGCCGCGCCAAAATCACGGCTCCGCCTTTGCCCGCCGCTAGTAAACAAAACCCATCGCCGAAGCTCAGCATCTCACCCTCGGACGCCGGGCGCTGGGGATT
>JBEIHA010000216.1:0-5522 GCA_040381635.1 Pseudobdellovibrionaceae bacterium | reverse complement strand
CCGAGACGGCGCCCCACAGATTTTGACGATACAGAAGATCGATCCTGCGCCTCTCAAAACCTAAACTCTGATCGGATCCGATGGACTTCATAATCGCGCCACGGTACGCCTCTGCCGTTCTGCACGCAAGTTCACGTGTAACTGACTTTACATGAGACCCCAGAGCCAATGGATTCTAGTTGAGAAACAAAACAAAGAATTTCTTACTCAATCCACATAATGGCGCGCATGCCACAAGAAATATCCGAAGTTGAAAAGCACCAGAACTATACTGGTACAAAAGAGATATGCGTCTTTTGGGTCGCCGGTGATCGTGTAGATTTGGCCCAACCAAACTACGGCCATTAGTGTGACGACGAAAGTTGAAAATATCATCCACACAAACGAGAAACCCAGGTTTCTTTTTTTCGGTTTTTGTTGCGCCGGTGGGCGCCAGTTAGGTGAAAATCCCCAGAAACTCTCCTGGTGAAACTCGCGAATCACGTTTTGCCAAGCTTCACGACCTTGGTTTCCGGCGGCGAGACTCTTTCGCAAGCGCAAGTGAGCTTCGCGCAAAATCATGTCCCAGTTTTCCGGAGAAAACCGGCCGGTCATATTGCCACAAAGATCTTCGCGGGCCTGGGCCATAATTTCGGGAAATTCGCTCAAAGAATTCATGCTGATCTTTATAGGCTCTAAAGATTTTGTTGAAAATCGATTAGACCGAGGAGACCAAGGTTGACGTAATGCATTAAATAGACGAAATAAATATCATGCTCGTGAATTCAAGCCTTTGTCTTAGTTTGCTCCTGAGTGGTGGCCCAAGGCTAAGTCCCCCCACGCCGCTTCAAGAAAGCGCGGCCCTTGAATGGCTGGAAAACCAAAAGGTCCACTCCCCCGATCAAGCTCTGGTTCGGCGAACTCTTGAAAACTGGGAACTGTGGAAGAATGTTACCCCCTCGGCCCGAACAGCCAACCTCAATCTTGAGCTCAGTCGCTTGAGGCCCGCTGAAAAAGGAGCCCTGATTGATCTCCACGGCCAGAGCGCAGCAGAGGCCTTGAGCAAGGCGAACCTGGTGCGAATGAAAGAGCAAATCCGCAGCCGTTTACCGCTTGATCCACAGACCTCAAGTGAGGTCACGGCCCAAGCCAAAGAGATCCGTGACAACATATCCTTCCATTACCTGCGCCAAAACCATGCTCGCTTGCCCTCTGGCGTAAATCCACCTCTCGTGAGCTCGCGCGAACTAGCAAAGCACGGGCTAGATTTTTCTCCTTCTTTTTACTCTCAGCTCGTTGGCGGCTCGCCGAGTGTTGATTTTCTGATCGTGGCTTCCAAAGCGAAGCCCGGGTCACATTCCATCGAAGCTCAGTTGCCATTCAACGCTGTTAGTTTAGAACGTCGATTGGCCGCCGAAGCTGGCTTCGCCTTGCCTCACTTCGCCGACGCCAAAGACCTGATCAAATTTTTTTCAATGTGGGAGCCCGAGCGTGTTGAGGCACTGCTACGCGAAAACCGCATGTCGTTACCGCGGGAGGTAGATACGCTTCATAAATTCATTTCCTATGTCGATTCAAGCCGGATCGAGATCCTGCGCCTGGCCGTCTTGCGCGAGGCTCTGGCCAACTATTTCTTCACTGAGGCCGATGCCAAAGAACTTTTGCTTTGGGCCTTCGAGCGCTGGCTGACTTCGGTAGCCGTGAATGACCCGGAACAGTTTGCAAGACATCAGCGGACATTCACCCTAGCGCCGGGTGCCCATCGCCTTTTCTCTAAGGAATTTTTGCCGCAATTGCATCTGCCCTTATTTAATTTAAGAGTTCCCGTCGCTGTGGGACCCGCCTCGTACTTTATCTTGATGGGCGACAATCAGGCAAGATCGCGGCCTTATCCCGCGGACGTAAGCCGTCTTGACCATAACTCAAAGCCATGAGGATAATGTTGTCTATGCCGCATGGCTCAGGACACCATCATCACCGACATCATCATCACAGCCACGGCGCGGGGGACAACTCCGCCCGAAATATTGGCGTCGCCTTTTGGTTAAATTTATCCTTCGCCCTGATTGAACTGGTCGGCGGAATTTACACCCAAAGCTTGGCGGTGATTTCCGACGCGCTTCATGACTTTGGCGACGCGCTTTCGTTGGGCGTGGGCTACATCTTACAGCGCAAGTCCAATGAGGGGCCTTCGGAAATCTATTCTTACGGGAAAAAGCGCTTCTCGCTGCTTTCGGCCTGTGTTTCGGGAATGGTCATTTCCGGCGGAGCAATCTACATCTTGTTTGAGAGCATCACCGGCTTTAGCGAGCCCCGTGAACCGAATGGCTTGGGTATGTTTGGCCTTGCCATTTTTGGAATCGCCGTCAATGGCTTTGCCGCCTGGCGACTGAGCCACGGACATTCGCACAACGAACAAATGATGAAATGGCATTTGCTTGAAGATGTGATGGGCTGGGTGGCTGTTCTGGTCGGAAGCCTTTTGATTTACTTTTTTGGCTGGACCTGGATGGATCCTTTGCTCGCCATTGGGATCTCTCTTTTTGTTTTGTACAATGTCGTTCGCCATTTAATGGAAACGGTAAATCTTTTCTTACAAGCCAACCCGAACCCTGAGGGACTGCGAGCCTTCCGGCTGCAAGCCGAAAGCTTGAGTGAAGTTTCAGAAATCCACGATCTTCACTTTTGGAGTCTGGACGGCGTTCATCATATTTTATCACTGCACGCCGTGCTCAACGACATGAGCCAAGCTGAAAAAGTAAAAGAACAGATCCGTCGTTTGAGCAAAGTCTTGGGGGATTGCCACGTGACCGTGGAGATCGAATCGACCTCTGAGCACTGTCACGACGACTGTGAAGACCCGCACGAGCACGATCACGGATGATGTTTTTTTATCGCCTCTTTTTTGCCCCAAGCTTGATTTTGATGCTTCCCCTCGTTGCGCTATTTAACGCCAAAGTCAGCGAAGGCTTGCGCTTAAGGCGAAAGCGCCGAACATACCCTGAATTTCAACAAAGACCGATTTGGATTCACGCTTCGAGCGGTGAGTTCGAGTACGCCAAGTCAGTTGTCCGGGAGCTCAAAAATACCTATCCCTCGCTACCGATCGTGGTGACTTATTTTTCGCCCACTTACGCCAAGAATGCTGAGAACTTTCCCGGAGTCGATTTCGCCCTACCCCTACCCTTGGATCTGCCGGGTCCCGTGAGCTTCTTTTTAAAGCGCATTCAGCCGCGATTACTTTTGCTTTCGCGCACGGATTTTTGGCCCGAAGTTCTAACCCAAACTCGTAAACAAAACATTCCGATCCATGTTTTTTCTTACACTCAAAAATCACCGGAGCGCATGTCTTTGCTGGCCAGGTGGGCGACACGCTGGCGCTTGAATATGGTCGATCACATTCATTGCGTAAGCGAAGAAGACAAGGCCAACATCGAAGCCCTGAAATCAAAAACCCCAACTGATGTTTTGGGGGATACGCGCTACGATCAAGTGCGCTTTCGTTTAGACCAACCGAAAGATCTTCCCCATTTATTGAAACCGTCCCCCGACATCCCCTGCCTAGTTGCGGGCAGCACCTGGCCCGAAGACGAGACCGTGCTCTTAGCGGCGGTGAAGCCCTTGCTCGCGAGTGGACGTCTGCAGCTAATCTTAGTGCCACACGAAACCGATGCGAAACACCTGGACGCAATCAAAATTCAGCTGGCCGCACAGCAAATGGACTTCGTTTTGTTTTCGGCGAGGGAGTCCTGGCAGCCCGATCAGGTTTTGCTGGTCGACGAAGTCGGCTGCCTAGCCGAACTTTATTCCTGGGGCGATATGGCCTTCGTGGGTGGGTCCTTTAAGAAGACCGTACACTCGGTGATGGAACCGCTGGGCGCGGGCCTAAAGACCTTCGTGGGCCCATTGCACCTGAACAATCGCGAAGCGATTGAGTTTCAGAGCGTGCGCTGCGCAGGCCATAAAGCGGTGACCGCCATTCATGATAGCGATTCGTGGCGCGCCGAGATCGAGAAGCACACGCTTCCCGATCTTCAGGTTTTTAAATTGGATTTAAAAAAAGAGTTCGCGACCCGCATGGGGGCCGCGAAAAACTTAGTCACATCAATTGGGCGTACGACGATCGGGCTCTGACCGGCGGTCACGTGAACGCACTTCGTTGTTCATATCCGGATCGGTCTTCGACATTTCCAGCGGGAACTCAGTCAAGTTCTCGTGGCTATCAAGCACCGTGTAAAATCCCGGGAATGAGGGAACGATCTGCTTGTAAACATTTCTCATATGCGCCAGCGGCCAATCCACATTTCGCTTTTCCGGCGAAAACGTGTTCGTGGCCATCGACCAGAAAGAGATCTGGTCCTGCTTACGAATCAGACTAATGAACGTGGCGAAATCACGGTTTCCTCTGAGCGCCAAAAGCCACGGGTGATTGTAAAGATCGGCCTGATCCAGCATATCGCCTTCGGTGAAATGCTGCGTGAAATAGAAATAGGTTTCATCTACGTAGCGCGCGTCTTTTCTTACGACGCCTTCGCAGACAAACAGGTTACGACCATTTCGCCGTAATTCCGGAATCAGTCCCATCAAATCGTATTCATCGCTTAAGGCCAACGAGTTCAGAAAATTGTTGTTCAGTGAAAGGCCGTAACAGCTTTCATACTCATCGAGCCGCACGCGGAACTTCGCTACCTGAGCGACGAGGTAGGTGGATTCACTAATGGATGTCCCATCGCTCTCGGACATCGACGAACTCCATCCCACCTTTGCACTTAAAGGCTTAAGGATGGCACCGATAACTTTACCAACCCCAAGTTGGCCAACCACATCAAAGCCTTCGATACCGGCGCTCGCGGACCAGCCAGTCGAACGACCCACCGAGAAAGACTGACCCACGTTGATATTCATTTGGTAGCCACCCAAGAATACGTAGGAGTCTTCACTTTGGCCCGTTTTAAAAACTCTGAGCTTGTGATCAAAAAATACAGGTTCCTGCGAGGACGATAAACAATAGTCCATCAGGGCCCGCGCACCGTAAGCGCCTGATCCCGGCTTTTTGAAAGCGGTGGATATCAAGTTGTTCACAACCAGCACGCAGGAAGCATAACGACGGGTCTTGCCGTTGGGCGGATTAAAAAGAGCGGTACGGAGGTCCTCGGTGGTCCACGCTTCGCGCTTCACTTCGGGGGCGTAGTTCAACCATTTCTTGATGGTCACCAAGATTCCACCGGTACGCCCAAGATTCTTGTTGATCGCGTCCATAGCCGTTTTTAGCGGCAGCCAATTTTCATTGGTGTCACGCATACAATTGGTCAAGTTGTTGCCGCACTTTTCGAGCGTGGGACCGTCGAAAGTCACCGACTTAGGCTGCTCATCCGCCAAGGATAGAAAATCCATCCCGTAAGCTTGCGTTAAGTTGTAAACCGACCCCACCGCCGGGATATTCACTTCATAGATGAAGCGATATTTTTCTTCACGCGCAATCAAATCATCCACGTGCGAATTACATAAATGCCGGAGCGATCCGAAATACTCGCTGTATTTAT
>JBEIHA010000215.1:0-5612 GCA_040381635.1 Pseudobdellovibrionaceae bacterium | reverse complement strand
GGCTTTGATACGGTCGGCTTCGGTCGGAAATTCGCTACGAATGGCGGCCAGTTCACCGGCGTCCAGCCAATAACCGCCGCACTTGGCGCACAGGTCGACCTCAACGCTTCTTTTGACACTAAAAAACTGTCGCATCATCACGATATTTAGACAAAGCGGGCAGTTTCTAGGAACATGATTTATCTTTTGGGTCGGGTTTCGTTTGATTTCCAAAAGTTCGGTGCCGGCCTCTTCATGGGGTTCATCAAATTTTTGCAACTCGCGATGGTCAAAAAATATACCGGCGCATCCACCTTCGCAGACATCCAGTTTGATTCCGCCAACAATTTTTGTAGTCAAAGACTGTGCACAAACAGGACACTTTAGCTTCATCCCCACATGCTAGCGAGGTGCATTAGGAATGACATGTAAAAAAGCGACCGCTAGACCTGGGTCCCGTCCCAACTATTTGAAACCGTATTACTTAATTTGTCTCGACTCGATCCATCCGACGTACGCGGAAAAGACAGGTCAATTGACACCCCAATCTATTCTGATATGACCTCAATCTGGTCTTCCCATGTTGGGATTAGAATTTAAGATTAAGATGTGGAGTTTGATTGGAAGATCGAGTCAGTTGAAGAATGGCGTCAGAAGCTGACCGAGGTTCCTCTTGGCAACTACTTGCAATCATGGACCTATGCCAAGGCGGTTCGCACCTTGAATTTCCGGCCGACTCGACCGGCATTGATTCGTCGCTCAGGTCAGGTCATTGGTATGATGGCGGTCCAAGAGGCCAAGCTTGGCCCCTTGAGTGTTGTGAATCTCTATCGTGGTCCGATTTGGTTTACAGAAAATCCTCCTCAGGATTGGTTGGGAGAATTTGCGCGAGCCTTTGACCAGGAATTTCCAAAAAGATTATTTAGGCGAAGGCGCTGGATGCCAGAATGGGCAGAGAGTGAAAGTGCGAGAAAAATTTTGCATGAAGCTGGTTTTCAGAAAAAAGACGAGAAAGGGTATAAAACGATTGTTTTAGATCTCTCTCAGCCGATTCCCTCACTTAGAAGTAATCTTAAGCAGAAATGGCGCAATGCTCTTAATAAAGGCGAGAAAGCTGGTCTGAGTTTGCGTGAAGATTGGCGAGGCCCAACTTTGGAGCTGTTTATTTACCATTATCTGCAACATAAAGGAGATAAGGGCTACCGCGGCCCCAGTGCTAAGCTTCTGCGCGAAGAGTATCGAGCCGCGTCTCCCTTTGAAGACGCGGTCATTCTTTGGGCAAGTAAAAACAAGAAGCCGGTGGCGGCCATGTTCGTCCTTCTTCATGGGTCTGGGGCTACATACCATGCCGGCTGGACAAGCGAAGAAGGCAGAACAGCCAATGCTCACAATGTACTGATGTGGCGAGCAATCCTTACCTTGAAAGACAAGGGCATTCGAAACTTTGATTTAGGTTGGATCGATCACGAAGTTGGCGAAGGCTTCACCAAGTTCAAGTATGGGTTGGGCGGCAAACAGTTGGATTTGATTGGCGTGTGGGGGTAAGGCTATTCACATAAAGAGAAAAAAGGACCGTGCCTGACAAATAAAAAAAGATATTGGCTGAGCCGTTGAAGTCATTCAAAACCCGTAGGCCGAAACCGAGGAACACAAAAGTTACCGTACTTAACCCTAAACAAAAATTGAGCCACCAAAACGACTTTAAATTCCATTCGCAACGGACGATGGAAAGCAACGCAAGGATTCCGGCCGAGAGTTCGAGCACACCTAAGAAATAAACCTGGGGCGACATTCCACCCGGCAGTGAGGCAAAAAAGGTACTCGCAAATTGTTTTTCGAAACTCTGGATGTACTCCGCATTCGTTAGCTTGGGCCAAGCAGACAAAATCCACAAATAGGCCAAAGTCATTTGGATCGATAGAATGATCAGTTTGGCGTGGAATTGATTCTTTAGGATGTTCAATGGAAGCCTCCGAAACTCGTGGATCGCAACTCGCGAACAGCGCCTAATCTCGTTCAAACGAATAACCCCGTCAACTTTTAGCTCGGATCAAAGTCGAGGTGTCGTGCAGGGGCGATCAATATGGTCTGGGATCACAGCGAACGGGACCAAGGTCAATTGAAACCCCCATCTATATTACCGAAAAAGATTTGATGCGGACTTTGAAGATCGGATCCAAGATGGGCGGCTATCAGCTGCTCGGGCTTATTGCCCGGGGCGGTATGGGGGCGGTCTATGAGGCTCTCGAGATCAGTCTCGAGCGCAAAGTCGCGTTGAAAGTCATCGCCCCCCCGAACCCAGACGATCATGATGCCGAAGAACTGGTGCAGCGTTTCATGCAGGAGGCGCGCACCCTCGCGCGCGTGAATCATCCCAACGTGATCACCATCTTTGCAATCGATACGGCCGAAGCAGTTCCGTTTATCACTATGGAATTGGTGGAAGGCATTTCTTTTAAAGAACTTCTTCATGTCTCCTTCCTTAGCGCTGATTTGGCCACGCCGATGTTTATTCAAATGCTGGAAGGCCTTCAGTGTTTGCACGCCAATCGCATCGTGCATCGCGATCTCAAGCCGCACAACGTAATGGTGCGCAAAGACGGGCAGATCAAAATTTTGGATTTCGGTATCGCTAAGCCCGTTGATTCGGGCAACTTCACCCATGTGGGCGTCGTTGTGGGAAGCTTGGCCTACATGGCGCCAGAAGTAAAATTGGGCATCGCCGCCACCGAGCGATCCGATCTTTGGAATTTAGGTGCTATTTTCTACGAATGTCTGACCGGTAAAGCTCTTCCCAAGGTTATGGCCGAAGATCCCAAGGCAAAAGAAATACCTTACGCCGCCAATTCGACCATTCCGCAAGAAATGCGCGCGGTGATTGCCAAGCTTTGTCATCAGCGCCCCCTAGAGCGCTACGAAAACTGCGAGCAAGCGATCGAAGATCTTAAGGCCTTTCAGCGCAAGCGCGCGCCGGTAACGCCCGACGTGATGCACGCCTTTACGCGCAAGGTGGAAGAGATTCTGGCAAAGCGCCGCGGTGACAGCAAAGATTTGCCCGCCGCGGATATCATGCCCGTTCAGGCGGCCGTGCTGCCCGAAGGCCCGGCCTCAATTTCTTCTTATCGTCGCGAACGGTCTTACACGCCGAAGGATCGACGTAAGCCCATGACTTGGAATCCGCGCTGGGTGGGGGTTGGGGTCTTCGCACTGGTGGTAGCGATGAGTGTCTTGCTCAAGCCGAAATTTGATGCGCAAAAAGGGGCCGAGGTAAAGACTCCAGTCCATGTAGCAAAGCCCGAAGAAGACAAACCCTTGCAGTTCAAACCGCCGCCCAAGTCTCAGGTCAATGAGACACCGATTACCTTGGTTTCGCCGGAAGCTAACGAAGCTCTTGTGCTCGAGCCTTCGGTAATTCCGACACTCACTTGGTCACGTGAGTTAAACAGTGGCGAATTCGAAATTCAAATATCTTCCGATCGAGCTTTCCGTAAAATTCTTTTGAAAGAACCGGTGAGCGGTGAGTCGTATCGTCCGGCTCGCGTTCTGGTTGAGGGTAAATATTTTTGGCGCCTGTTCCCCATAACTGCGGACTCTGGTCCGATTGGTCCCAGCCCGTTCTCTATCGTTTATCTATCACCGGTCGAATTGGAATCTCCCACGGAATCGGCGACTCTCGAATTTTCTGAAAAAGACAAGGGCCTTATCCTTGAATTCAAGTGGAAATGTAAGCCCAACGCGGAAGCTTACCAGATTCAGATCGCGGTGGGTCCGAAGTTTATCAGTCGTGACAGCGCGACTTCCAATTGCGCTTGGCGTGAACAATCGCTCTCGCCCGGTGTTTATCGTTGGCGCGTACGAGCTATGGGTAAGCCTACCGTTTGGTCGGATAGTCGGGAGTTTACGGTGGCCCGCAAGATTACTCCAACGCTTTCCGTGCCTGTCAAGACGGTGGCACAGGCGGTGATCGCAAAGCCGCGCCTACTGGATTCCGTCGACGAGTTTACTCTAAAGTTCAAAGGTTTACCGCGAGATCTGGCCTCGGTGGCGAAATCGATCGAAGCCCTTCCAAAGATGAAATGGGAGCGCGTTAAAAATGCGCGTGAATATTTGCTTCAACTTTCAAGTGAGAAAGACTTTTCGCAAATTATCTTAGAGCAAAAAATGACGGGCACCAATTTCGAATGGAAGAGCGTGAGACCCGGTGTCTATTTTTGGCGTGTAGCGGCGATTGGCGAAAAGCAAGGTCCCTTCAGTGAACGCGCGCAGTTCACTGTGTGGCTGCCGGCACCTAAGTTAAAGTCGCGTTATAAATTTGAAGTCTTGCTCGAAGACGACCGCCAAGCCGTGAATTGGCCTTTCGTACCTTTGGCGGAAAAATACCTGGTGCAATTCGGACCTCGTCGAAATCTGGCCGAAGCGGATAGCCAAGTGACCGCGATTTCAAAATTCCCGTTGCCCGCGAAACACGGTCAATACTACATACGTGTGGCGGCAGCGAACGCAAAGGGCGAGGTCATCAGTCAGTTCTCTTCCATATCTTCGGTTTCCGTCGATCCGGTCGCCGTGCTCGATGAACCTATTTTGAAATTGCCAAAACCTGGTGCGACCGCGGTGGTGAGAAGTGGTCGACTAGCAATTGCTTTCGAATGGACAAAGATTTCTAATGCCGACAGCTACCTGCTTGAATTGTCCACCGATGAAGACTTTGGCGAAATTTTAGAAAAGGTCACGACCAAGAAATCTTCCCATATGATCGAAAAGTTCGAGACTCTCGGCAAAATCTACTGGCGCGTTCGCGCCCAAGGTAAAGAGGGCACTTCGTCTTGGTCTACGTCTGGATTTTTCGAAGTCCGAAAATAGAGCAAATAGAATAGATCTGGCGACGACTTCCGGACCTTTGTCGTCTTTCGGGCAAACCTCGCACGAGCAATAATATAGAACACAGAATTGAATTCATCCCAGAGGAGTCAGCTTTGATGTGCCTGCGTCTGATAATTGTTTTGCTTTCCGTATTGGCCTTTAGTGGTCCCGTGCACGCAAAATACAACGGGCGCTTGGTCCCGGGTGATTGGATGGAGCCCTGGACCGCCGTGCTGGATGAAAGTTTAAATGCCTCGCGGCTGTTGGCGCATGAAGAAAGTCAGATCGAAAAACTTTGCTCGGGTTATCAAAGGGATCCCGCGAAGCGCAAAATTTTCTGGTATCAACTGTTCATTTCGCTGAGCTGGAAAGAGAGCATGCACGGACCAGAAAACTGGATCGAATTCAACGGTGGTCGCAACGATGGACTTTATCAGATCAATCCCGTTTTGCGGGGTGCTTATGGCTGCACGGATTTCGTTTTGTTCGATCCACTGCAAAATATCCGCTGCGCCGTCAAGATGGCCGAGAAGCTAACTCTTCGCTTTGAGTCCTTCCTCAAAGGAAGCAAGGGCGGGATGGCCGCTTACTGGCAGCCGCTGCGTGCGACGTCGAATCTGAACCGCAACAATCGCGCGTACATTCTGAAACATGTGAAAGACGCCTGCCAGTCGGACACGATCGCTTACCACAGTCCCTCGAAACGTGGACTTCAAGAAGTGGATCGGACGTTCAACACGCTTGATTTAGAAGCCTTGGGTTTAACCACCAAG
>JBEIHA010000214.1:0-5643 GCA_040381635.1 Pseudobdellovibrionaceae bacterium | reverse complement strand
CCGTAACCGCCCGTGCACAATAAAACCGCGTCGCCGGCATGTGATTCAATTTCGCCTGTGACCAGATTGCGAACCGTGATGCCGCGGGCTACTCCGTTCACCTGAACCAGATCCAGCATTTCGCGCCGCGGGTACATTTCGCAGCCGCCCTTTTCGATCTGTCTGTTCATTGCCGAATAGGCACCCAACAACAACTGCTGCCCCGTCTGCCCGCGCGCATAAAAGGTGCGCGAGACCTGTGCGCCACCAAACGATCGGTTGTCCAAAAGACCGCCGTATTCACGAGCAAAGGGCACACCCAAAGCCACGCAATGATCGATGATCGCCGTAGAAATTTCGGCCAATCTATAGACATTGGATTCGCGCGAACGGAAGTCGCCACCCTTTACCGTGTCGTAAAACAAGCGGTAGACCGAATCACCGTCGTTCGAATAGTTCTTCGCGGCATTAATGCCACCTTGAGCCGCGATAGAATGCGCGCGGCGCGCTGAATCCTGAATGCAAAACACTTTGGTTTTGTAGCCAAGTTCAGTCAACGAAGCCGCGGCTGAAGCCCCAGCTAATCCCGTGCCCACGATCAAAATCGTGTGTTTCCGTTTGTTCGCGGGATTCACCAGCTTCATATCAAAGCGGTGTTTTTCCCAACGCTTTTCGATCGGCCCGGTGGGGGTTTTCGCATCCAGTTTATTTGTAGATCCCGGTATTGAGTCCGCCATGCTTTTTAGCCTCTAAGGAAGAATACGTAAATCGGTTGAGACAGAAAACCCACCGTCACGATGACGGCGTAAGCTATGCTAATGGTCTTGAAGTGCTTTTGGTAACGCGGATGATTAATACCCAACGTTTGCAAGGATGAGCCAACGCCGTGACTGAGGTGAAGGCCCAAAACAATCAGAGAAAATATATAGCCGACGATGTATTCCGGTTGGCTAAAAACTTCGATCACCAATCGGTGCAGATCGCGGATTTCACCTTTGCCGTAATTCGCGGTGTACACTTCGCCGTACTTGAACGTGATCAAATGAAGAACAAGAAAAGCGAAAATCACAAGCCCTTGCGCCCATAGGCTGCGTTGAATCCAGGTCGTTCGCTTTTCTCCGCTTGGGAGCATGGCGTATTTTTGATCACGCGCGCCCCAATTCAAAAAGGTGAGTCGCGAGGCAATGAACAGATGCCCTACGAACATCACGACCAATCCGGCCTCCGCTAAATAAATCAGCGGATTTGAAATGAGCGCATGACCATATTCATTGTAGGCTTGTGGCCCAACAAGAATAAGCATGTTCCCGATCATATGAGTGAGGACGAAAAGACTGAGACCAAGTCCGGTGACACCGACAAGTTGCTTCCTGCCGATGGTCGAACATAGCCAGCTAATTCGCCGAATACTTCCGTTAACGAGATGGTTTTGCATCGCTGCAGCCCTTTACTAAGCCCTTGAGATTCTTAACGATTGACTTTAAGTTGAATACCCCAGAAACACCTAATGGTCCAACTATTCATCCGGAGAAGCCATGAGAATTTTTGTTTGTCTCAAACAAGTGCCCGACACGGAAACGAGAATCCAAATCAAGTCGGATAAATCCGGCATCGAAGAGGCCGGCATTAAGTGGGTCATCAACCCTTACGACGAATACGCCGTAGAGGAAGCACTTAAAATCCGCGACGCTAAGGGCGGTGGTCAGGTCACCGTTGTCAGTGTTGGTCCAAAGTCGCGGGTCACCGACTCGTTGCGCACGGCCATGGCCATGGGTGCGGACGATGGGATTGTCATCGATACGGGGGCTGACTACGTCGACACCTTCGCCGCAGCAAAGGCTTTGTCTGAGGCGATCAAAAAAGAAGGCGCCTGTGACCTAGTCCTCACGGGTAAGCTGGCCATCGACGACAACGCCGCCAGCGTCCCCCAGATTATCGCCGAAATGTTGGCTATCCCCCATGTTACCGTCGTTTCAAAGATTACCGCGGCAGGAACAATCCTCGCCGAGAGAGAAATCGAAGGCGGTGCTCGCGAAATTTTTGAGATCACTGGACCCTGCGTGTTGGCCGCCAATAAGGGATTGAACACGCCCAGGTACGCGTCACTACCCGGAATCATGAAGGCCAAGAAAAAACCTTTAAAAGAACTGACTCTCGCCGATGTTGGCGTTTCCTCGGCGCAACTCAAAACCCGTCTCAAGGATTTCCAGCTCCCGCCAGAAAAACCGGCGGTCAAAATGCTTGCCGGTGATCCCGCCGCGCAAGCCAAAGAACTGGTGCGTTTGTTGATGGAAGAAGCAAAGGTATTGTGAGGTAAACATGGCAAAAGTTTTTGTATTTCTCGAAAGCAACGGAACAGAACTAAAAAAAGGCAGTATGGAACTTTTGACCGCGGCGCAGGCTTCGGGACGCGAAGTGATTGCCGGAATCATGGGTCCTGGAGCAAAATCTCTCGCGCCCAAGGCGGCCCACTACGGCGCAAAAACCACGTTTGTTTGCGATTCGCCTGACCTCGGGCACTACAATCCAGAAAGCTTCACTGAGGCCGTTTGTTCCATGGTGAAGGAATCCGGCGCCGACGTCGTTCTGGCTTCGAGCAGTGTGATGGCGCGGGATCTCTTTCCCCGAGTTGCCGCTCGTCTGGATTCGGGTGTGGCTAGCGATTGCACTATTCTAAAATTGACCGCAGATAACATCACGGTTCGCAAACCGCTTTACGCAGGTAAGTGCACCGCCGAGGTCGAGTTCGTGAATAGCCCCGTGAAGTTCGTACTGATGCGCCCAAATCAATTGCCCGTTGGCGCGGCCGATGCCGCCGCCAGCGCATCAATAAAAGATTTCGCGGCTCCCAAAACCAGTGGCAAAATTCAGACGAAAGACATGGTCAAAGGCTCAAGCAGCAAGGCCGACCTGACTGAAGCCAACATCATCGTTTCGGGTGGTCGCGGGATGGGCAGTGCCGACAACTTTAAACTGCTCGATGACCTGGCGAATTCTTTAGGTGCCACCGTGGGCGCTTCGCGCGCCGTCGCGGATGCGGGTTGGGTTCCGCACAGTATGCAGGTGGGGCAGACGGGGAAAACCGTGGCTCCTAGTTTATACCTTGCCTTCGGTATTTCTGGTGCTATCCAGCATCTCGCCGGGATGAGCGGAAGCAAAGTCATCGTCGCCGTCAACAAGGACGGTGATGCGCCGATCTTTCAAAAGGCCAACTACGGAATCGTGGGTGACCTTTTCGAAATTGCGCCAAAGTTGACGGAAGAATTCAAGAAAGCGCTACACAAGTAGGATCACAAGGCTTGCGAGATTTCTTTCTTCCTTGGATCGTCTATCTTTTCTACCGCCTGTGGGCTTCCACCTGGCGGGTCGAATGTGTCGAACCCGAATCCCTAAAACACGCGAAAGCTCAGGGCGAGAAGCTGATTTTCGCCCATTGGCACGGTGATGAGCTGAAGATCGTTCCGCTTGTGACCCCGTACAGGATCGCGACGATGACCTCGACAAGCAAAGACGGCGCTTTAATCGATTTTTCCATTCGTAAGCTGGGCGGCGCCACCAGCCGCGGAAGCTCAACGCGCGGGGGGGTCGGTGCCCTTAAGGGCCTAATCCGCTTGGTCACACAAGGCTACCGGGCCTCGATGGCCGTCGATGGGCCGAAGGGGCCACTATATAAAGTGAAACCAGGTGTATTCGAACTCTCCCGTCTAGCCAAAGCGCGCATTGTGCCGCTCGGTGCAGCCACTAATCGTTCGATCCTTTTCGCGAAATCTTGGAATAAGGCCGAACTGCCCAAACCCTTCGCCAAAATAGTCGTATGGTTCGGCGAGCCTTTTGCCATCATCACAAAGGACGAATCCCCCAAGGACTTAGCCCTCGCCGCACGCCTGGAAGCTGCTATCTCTAGGGCTTGCCACCAAGCCCGTGAACACCTACGATAAATGCACACCTAATGGGGGTACAAATGAGGGCTGCCTTAATCGCTGCTGGATTCTTTTTTTGCACGTTCGCGAATGCCCAAATTCTCGCAACCGTGGGCAATTCAAAAATCACTCTGGAAGAATTCAATCGCAAGCTCAGTGATGTAAAAAAACAAGCGATGAACCCGCCCACTCCCGAGCAATTTCTTGAAGATCTGGTGCGCTATGAAGTCGGCGTTCAAGAGGCCGAAAAACTTAAGCTAGCCAATGACCCTATGGTGAAAGAGCGCTTCAAGCAGGTCTTATACAACTCACTCCTCGAAAAAGAGTTGGGGAACAAAGTCGAAGGCATCAAGATTTCTGACGGTGAAATGAAGGACTTCTACAAAAAGAATCCCGAGCTCCGCATCGCACACATCTTGATCGACTTAAAGGCCAATGCCACCAATGAAGAGCGCGAGGTCACTCGCAAGCGCGCTCTTGAAATTCTTGATGACGTGAAAAAGTCTAAGCGACCATTTGAAGAACTTGTGAAGTTGTACAGCGATGACTTACCCACCAAAGAAATGGGTGGCGATATCGGCTTTCAGTCGCGGGTGACTTTGCTGCCGCAGATTTACGACGTAGCCGTCGGCATGAAAGAAAACGAAGTTAAAGGACTGCTGGAAACTCGCTTCGGTTTTCATATCGTAAAGCTCATCGATCGTCGCAGCTATGACCTAGCTGACAAACGCCAGATCCGGGCCGCTCTCTTTGACAGTAAACGCGCTAAACTTTTCAACGACTACTTCGAAAAAGCCAAGAAGAGCTACAAAATCGAAGTCAATCGTGAAGCATTGAAGTCCGTGAAGAATTGATGCGCATTGGGCTTCTGTTTTTAGTTCTATCGCTCTCTGGCTGCGAGCTCAGCCGTCCCGGTATGAATAAGAAGATTGTTTTGGATGTGAATGGGCGGCAGATGACCTCACAAGATTTCGCGCAAGAGCTCGCCTTCAGGCTCAAGGATCAGGACGCACTTTCGGCTAAAGATCCGAAGATGTTGAAAGTGGTCAAAGAGAAAATCTCCGAAGAGTTTTTAGTCCAAACCCTGAGCGAAGCGTGGGCCAAAGAAAATGGCGTGGTCGTCAAGGCCGAAGAAATTGAAGCGCAGATTGCCGCCATTCAAAAAAGCTATCCGGATGATTTAAGTTTTCAACAAGCCATCACCGATCAAGGCATGACCTTTAAGGCTTGGCGCGAACGATTGCAGAACACGATGCTGCAAAAGCTTGTCGCTAGAAAAGTTGTGGCGGCGGCGCCCACCGTAACGGATGCCGAAATGCAGGCCTACTACAATGAACACCGGTCTGAATTTGCTCTGCCCGAAACTGCCCAGGTGCGGCAAATTATGGTCGCCACAGAAAGCGACGCCAAAGCCATCGAGGGCGAGCTAAAAAAAGGCAAAAAAATGGCTGATCTCGCTAAGAAATACTCAATTAGCCCGGAAGCCTCACAGGGCGGCAACGTGGGCTGGGTTGAGAAGGGCCTGACCGATATTTTTGAGGCCGCTTTTCGCATGAAGCAAGGTCAACGCAGTCCCGTCTTCAAAAGTTCGTTCGGCTATCACATTTTTGAAGTGACCGGCCGCAAGCCCTCTCGGTCAAAAACTTACACCGAGGTGAAGGATCAGATTAAAAGTATTTTAATGGAAAAACGCGAACAATCGCTTTATCTTGCATGGCTAGAAGAGCAGGCGCGTAAAGCCCGG
>JBEIHA010000213.1:0-5658 GCA_040381635.1 Pseudobdellovibrionaceae bacterium | reverse complement strand
GTCCACCAAGGGAACGAGAGCTTCTTTTCCCTCAGAAGTCTTCACTCTTAGAAGATCCTGCGGGCCGTTGGAGGCGAAACCGGAAATCCTGCCAAGCGAAACGCCGTCTTTATCAACCACTTCAAAGCCTTCGATTTGCTTTAAAAAAACAGGCTCCCCCTCGGGACTTTGTAACAGATCTTCAGAGATATAAACGCCTGATTTCGCAATCGCTTCGGCCTGATTACGATCCCGAATCTCGGCAAACTTGACGATCAATCCGTCTTTGTGGGTTGCAATTTTTTGTACGGTGAAGTCTTTTAGTACATCTGCCGCCTTAAGTAGCAGGGAAAGGGTTTTGGCCTCGGTATGCCAATCGCTACTCCCTGCGTACAAACGCACGAATGATTCACCGCGAATCCCGTGCGCCGATGATATCCAACCGACGCAGTAAAAGTTTTCAAATTTTTGAGGCGTAAATTTAGATCCAGAGCTCATTTAAGGATTTAAATAAACTCTATTCGACGATTTCTAGAACGGAGCGCTTATGAAGTTTAGTCGAAGCCGCATTCAAGATCGTGCGCATCGAACGAGCCGTTCTACCCTGCTTGCCTATGACTTTGCCCAAATCTTCTTTGGCCACTTTCAGTTCGACAACGGTGGTTTGTTCGCCAACGACTTCGTTCACTTCGACTTCGTCGGGCTTGTCGACAAGTGCTTTCGCCATAAATTCGACAAGATCTTTTAGAGAAGAATGGTCCATTTTGTCTACCTTCTAGCTGGAACAAGAATTCGAGTTGGAGAGTTTAGTATATCGTAAACTAGCCAGCGATCAAGTTTTTAGGCTTTTGCCTGGCCCGCGGCTTTACGAAGAAGGCTTTTCATACGGTCGGAAGGCTGGGCGCCCTTGGCGATCCAATCCTTCGCTTTGTCCATATCAATAGTGAACTCTTTCTCTTCACCTTTGGGAGTGGGATTGTAATGCCCAATCACTTCGATGAATTTTCCACCCAACCAACGGCGAGAATCAGCGACGGTGATTCTGTACTTAGGGTCATGCTTTTTGCCGAAACGTGCCAGTCGAATAACGACCATGATCAACTCCTATAACTGTGCAAAGGAACTAGGGAATATAACGATATTTTCTATAGAGCAACACATTTTAGAATCAGAGTTTGCCCCTTCCCATTCCCATTTTCATCATCTGCGACATCATTTTTTGGGCTTGGGCGAACTGATTCACCAATTTGTTCACGTCTTTCACTTGCGTTCCCGAACCATTGGCAATGCGTAACCTCCTTGAACCATTTAAGATCTTTGGATTATTGCGCTCTTTCATAGTCATCGATCGAATGATGGCTTCGATCTTCTTCATCTCGTCATCGGGGGGCTTCATGTCTTTGAGTTGCTTGGTTAAATTCCCCATCCCGGGGATCATTTTCATCAGGCTCTCAATGCCACCCATCTTCTTCATCATCTGCATCTGACCTAAGAAATCGTCGAGCGTGAAGGAACCTTTACCGATCTTGCGTGCACTCTCGCGCGCGGTTTTTTCGTCAATCACGTCCTGGGCTTTTTCAACCAGGGACATCACATCGCCCATCCCCAGAATGCGACCGGCAAGGCGGTCCGGATGAAAGACTTCGAGGTTAGCCACTTTTTCGCCCACACCTAAAAACTTAATCGGGACGCCGGTGGCTTTACGGATCGAAAGCGCAGCTCCGCCGCGCGCGTCCCCGTCCACTTTCGTTAAGATCAATCCACTCAAACCCAGTTGCTGATGAAAACCTTCGGCAACCTGGACACTCTGTTGACCGAGCATCGCGTCCGCGACCAACAGAATTTCATTTGGCGGCCACGCCTCTTTAAGATTTCTTAACTCCGCCATTAAGGGTTCGTCTATTTGCAATCGTCCTGCTGTATCGACGATCACAACTTCGATCATTTCATCTTTGGCCCAGGCTTTCGCTTTTTCCACAATCTGCGCGACACTTTGTCCAGCCATTGAGCCAAAGACCGGGATTTCGTTTTGCTTAGCTAAAATGGTCAATTGTTCGATCGCGGCGGGACGATAAATATCAGCGGGAACGAGGCCCGGCTTTTTCTTTAATTTTTGACGCACGAACAGCGCGAGCTTTGCCGCCGTCGTGGTTTTACCCACCCCTTGCAAGCCCACCAACATCAGCACCGCGGGTTCGCCACGAACGTTGATTTCTTCGGCTGCACTGCCCAATGTTTGCACAAGCTCATCGTGAACGATCTTTACGAACTGTTGGCCAGCGCTCAAGGACTGCAAAACCTCAGCGCCTAGCGCTTTGGCCTTTACTTGATCAAGAAAGGCTTTAACAACTTTGAAATTGACGTCGGCTTCCAGCAAACTGAGTCGAATTTCCTTTAAAGCTTCTTCAATATTCGTTTCGCTGATTTTGGCTTGGCCGCGCACTTTGCGTAGCGTATTCGTCAGCTTGTCAGATAAGTTTTCAAACATGGACTACCACCTCTGGAAATGACCGCGGCCAATCACTTTAATTGCCAGCGCGAAAGTTACGCCGAACGCCAAGAACGAAATCGGCAAAGAAAGATGGATTGCCACGTCACTAACGCCCAAAATGCCGTACCGGACCCCGTTAATCATATAAAGCAGCGGATTGTACATAGAAACCGTTTTCCAAAACGGCGGCAAATGGTCCACCGAGAAAAAGACACCACCCAAATAAATTAAAGGCAGCAAAACGAAACCTCCAACGGCGCTCATTTGATCGAACGATTTTGCCCAAAAGGCGACGCAGATGCCGATGTTGGCAAAAGTCAGAGCCCCTAAAACCAGAAAGAGCAGCAGGGAAAAAGGGTGAGACACCGCTAGCCATTCGCCAAAGGTAAAAAGATGGGCCGCTTGCCCTACCAAAAAAGTGATGACCCCAACCAAGAGTCCGCGGATCAGTGCTGCAATATTCAAGGCCCAGATGATTTGCATCATCGAAAGGGGTGAGGCCTTAAGGTCTTCTAGATCGCCGCTAAACTTCGCGGCGATGATCGAACTGGAACTATTTTGGAAGGCATTATTCAGGCACGCCATCATCACTAATCCCGGGATCAAAAACGAAAGGTAAGTCGTGCCCCCTTCCAGCTTAATTTGCGGGCCCAAGCTCACCCCAAAAATCATTAAGTAGAGTGACGAGTTCACAATGGGCGTAACGACCGTTTGGGCGATCACTTTCATAAAACGAGCGATTTCACGTCGCAGTAATGTGATGAACGGTAACCAATGCAAATTGCGAGTGGTGGGATTCACTTCGCGACCTCTTCTTTCGTAAATTCAAGAAAGACGTCTTCTAGGTTGCCTTCGCTGACTTGCACGTCGCGCAGCTGATCGCTGCTGACGTTCACTTCGCGAAGCAGAGCCCCTAGGGGCTTATTCATTGCCACCAAAAAAGTCCAATCTGTGCCTTCGCCCGACACCAAATCATTATGTTGCATCGTTGCTAGCGGCGCCTGAAGTTTCAATATCACTTTTTTTCGGCTGAATTTTTCGACTAACTGACGAGTTGGTCCCATCTCTCTTAAGGTGCCTTTATGAATGATCGCGACGCGGTCGCACAGGCGCTCCGCTTCTTCCAGATAGTGAGTCGTCAACAGGATCGACAGGCCTTCGCGGCGCAGGTGCGAAACAAAATCCCAAAGCCTGGTGCGCAATTCCACATCGACGCCGGCCGTGGGTTCGTCAAGCAACAACAAACCCGGTGAATGAATCAGCGCCTTCGCAATCATCAGTCGGCGTTTCATGCCTCCACTGAGCTGTTTCACTTTTTTCTTGCGATGTTCCCACATGCCAAGCCCGTCGAGCAAAAATTTAATGCGCGCTTCCGGCTTCGCCACGCCGAAATACCCGGCGTGAAAAGTGAGGATCTCTTCCACGTCGAAGTAGCCATGATTGATGATTTCTTGTGGCACCCAGCCCAAGTTCATCTTGGCCTGCCGTGCTTGCTTTGCGGGATCAAAGCCAAAGACCTTCACCTGCCCCGCCGTGGCTTCTTCAAGGGTCACAATGATCGAAATCAACGACGTCTTGCCCGCACCGTTAGGGCCCAGTAGGCCAAAGACTTCCCCAGGCTTTACGGTAAATGACACGCCTTTCAGGGCTTCGACCTGTCCATAGGTCTTGAATATGTTTTCGATACTTAGTGCGTTAGGCTCGTTCTGCTTCATGCGCTCGGAAACTACACCCTCTTTTGGTCTAGGCCAAGGCTTCTTGTGCTCTAAATTCTTTAAAAAAATCCGATAAGTCCATCATGGAATTGAGTGCCAAAGATTTCGTTCCCATCGCTTTGCAAGAATTTGTGTCCGGGGTGGCGATCCCCGTGGATCTGCATGTGCGCCTGGGCGAAGAAAAGTTCGTTTTGGTCGGTAAAGCCGGCACAGTCTCGAACGTTGATCAGTTCAAGAACTATCAGAACAAAGAAGTGGTTTATCTTTGGGTGCGCAAAAAAGAATACTACAAAATGGCGCACCAATGCATTTCTCTGGCGGGCATTGCTCTAAGCAAAAAAGACCTGAATGACAAACAGCGCACTTCGCTGGTCACACACGCTGCACGCTCGGTGTTTCGTCAAATGGATCATTTGGGCTTCGATCTTGAGCTCTACAATAATGCGAAGCAAATCACTGAAGCGATCGTGGGTCTGGTTGAACACCACCGAACTCTCACCGATCTCTTTGAATCCCTGGCCGGTGTTAGTGATCAGCTGCTTTCGCATTCGATCGCTGTTTCTTCGTTAAGCGTCGTCATTGGACAAGCTTTGGGCTACGAGAAAAAAGCAACGCTCGAAAAATTAGCCATGGGTGGACTGCTGCACGAAATCGGCATGAAAGCGATCCCGGTCGAATTGGCCACCAAGCCTCTAGCAACGATGACCCACCACGAAGTTTTGCTTTGGGAGACGCATGCCTATAAGGGCATGCAAATGTTGCTCTCACTAGGGATCGTTCCTGACGACGTGGTTTCTATTGTTTACGAGCATCACGAAAACTCAATTGGCCAGGGTTTCCCCCAGCGTTTGCGCGACGTGAAGATGCATCCGTTAGCGAAAGTGGTTGCACTCGCCGACAATTACTCCGATTTAATTCTTCCTAACGTGAACTGCCCGGTCCCCAAAAATCCCCGCGAAGCTTTGATGTATATCGAGCACACCTTAGGAGTTCCTTTTAACAAAGAGGCCTTCCGAGCGCTTAAGCGTGTGATCCATAATGACAAGAAAGCCGCTTAGAAATTGCGCGACTCCAAGACCGCATAAGTCAGTCAATCACTGGAAATGCTTTATATTTAAGCAAATTGAATCAGATCACCTAATTTAGCGCCTTGACTCCCCCAGCGGCCGGCCGTACTGTCCCTGCACTGTTCAATTGCCTGTCGCGGGGTGGAGCAGCCTGGTAGCTCGTCGGGCTCATAACCCGAAGGTCGTCGGTTCAAATCCGGCCCCCGCAACCATTTCTTACATCATACGAACTTTTGACCTTCGCATAATGAGTAAAACCAGCAACCCCCGGAATCGCGGCGGTGAGCTGGTTTTTTTTTGCCTTTCGCGCGGAATTTAAGTCCACCGGCGCGCTGCCAGTGGACTTTTTCTGATCATGTTCTGGAACACTCAACATCGCAATTTCATCCGAATGATAATAAATATC
>JBEIHA010000212.1:0-5660 GCA_040381635.1 Pseudobdellovibrionaceae bacterium | reverse complement strand
CGCAATTCTTCGATATCGGAATGGGTCTTGAACGACGAATAGTATTCCGAGATTTCTTTTTGGATCATTTGCAGCCGAGTCAAAGCGCGCTTTAGACGACGGTCGGTGCGGACGATGCCGACGTAGTTCCACATCAAGCGCCGGATTTCATCCCACATGTGATGGATGACGATCATCTCGTCGGCGTTTTCTAATGCAGACTGCGGCCATGGCGGAATGACGAAATCTGTTCCGAGACCATCCGTCCGCGAAGCCAAGAAATGCGCAGCCGCATTGTGCGAGATCACCAAACATTCCAACAACGAATTCGACGCCAAACGATTGGCCCCGTGCAAACCCGTGCAGCCGGTTTCGCCCAAAGCATACAGTCCGCTCACGTCGGTCGCGCCGTCGATGTCGGTCAAGACACCGCCGCATAAATAGTGTGCTGCGGGCACCACGGGGATCGGGTCGCGGGACATATCGATGCCAAGCTCCAAGCAACGCACAAAGATTCCGGGAAAGCGTTTCTCTAAAAATTCGCGCGTTTCAAAGCGAATATCTAAATAAACACAATCCGCACCGGTGCGTTTCATCTCGGCATCGATGGAGCGGGCGACGATGTCCCGCGGGGCCAGTGAGCCCAGCGGGTGATAGTCTTTCATAAAAGCACGGCCCGCGCGGTCCACCAGTTCGGCCCCTTCACCGCGCAAAGCCTCGGTGATTAAAAAGTTACGTTCCTGTGGATGAAATAAACAGGTTGGGTGGAACTGCATAAATTCCATGTTGGCGATGCGCGCGCCCGCCCGGTAGCACATGGCGATGCCGTCACCGGTGGCGCCGCTCCAGTTAGAAGTATATAAATAAACTTTACCCGCCCCGCCGGTGGCGACAAACGTCGCCCCAGCCAGCACCGGGAAGACTTCCCCCGAGGCTCGATTCAAAACGTAAGCACCCAAACAACGTTTGTCTCCGACGTGACGTGGGTCCACCTGATGATTCAAAATTAATTCGAGGGCGTAGTGATTTTCCAACACCCGAATATTGGGGTGAGCCAAAACCTGACGCAACACTTGCGCATGCACATCTTGGCCGGTGTGATCGGCGATGTGCAGAATCCGCCTCATCGAATGGCCACCTTCGCGCGTCAAGTCCACTTCGGAGGCGGCATTCAAGTCGAACTTAACCCCCCAGTCGACTAAATCCGCGATCCGGTCGGGACCAGCTTCGATAATAGCCCTAACAACCTTGGGATCACACAGACCCGCGCCCGCGTTTAAAGTGTCGGCAACATGCCGATCGAAGCTATCTTCCTCAGACATCACGGCGGCGATTCCACCTTGAGCCATCGCTGAATTGGTGGTTTTCAGATCGGTTTTTGTACAAAGCAGGACCTTAGACTGGTTGGCCACCTTCAAAGCGAGCACTAAACCCGCCAAACCTGAACCCAAGACCAAGGCTTCCGTGTCTACTGACTGATGGTTTTCGCGCATGACGCATGTCTTAGCATATGCGTTCAGCCTTGAAAATCGTTGTTGGCCGAGGACAGAAAATAAAACTAGAATAAAGTCAGGGGTTTGGGCAACCACCGCGACAGGGAAGTCGCCAACATACATCCAGCAAGGAAGCCATGCGCAATCAAACCGTTCGTCTGTTTCTGTACAGCTCCCTGGCCATCGTCGCTTTGACGTTCGCCTGGGGATTTAAAAACATTCCGCAGCAGCAACAGCTTGCGGAAAAAAGTTTAAAAAATTCTCTCGAGCAGGAGTTGATCACTCTCTCTAGCGCTGTAAGGTCTAGCACCCAAGCCTTGCGCTTCAAGCTTCTTGATATTCTGAAGGCCGAAGGAAATGACAAACCCACGCGTGCGTTTTCTGATTCGATTTTTACCGCGGCCTCGCTGGTGGAATGGGACCAGACTTTTTGGAAGCCGCTTTGGCATTCGTCGAAATCCAAAACTGGATTTCAGATCACCCAGTTTCGCGAATGGGTAAAGAATTGGCCACTCTCGAACCTTAATAGCGGCGAAGTCTTCTTCGTCAAAGTGGGTGAAGAGAACGGGCAAGCCCATTTCGCGGTCGTTGTGCCCGTGCGTAAACCCAACGGCATTCCCATGGTCGGCATCGGAGTTTTCCCGGCCAGTCAATTCGGTTTGATTTTCTCGGCGGACCGCACGCGCGAAATTCAGGTCTTTGATGAAGAAGGTTTCGCGTTGGCTCTCTCCCGCCCGGCGTATTTGGGGGCTTCACTTAAAAGCAATTTGTTGGTGGAGCAAATCTTAGAGGGCGGCGAAGTCAGTGCGCGCAGTGAGTGGAAAAACGAAGCCGGCGTTTCTATGGCCGGTGTTGCCACCCGAATGAGCGATAGCAATCTTTCGGTTGCGGTGGAAAGCTCGGTCAATTTTGGAAGTCTATGGATCTGGCAATCCTGGCTTTATCTTATGCTGTGCGCGTTGGGTGCTATCGGTTTGAATTGGTGGGTTTTGAATTCATTGGTTCAGCCACTTTTAGCGCAGATCTCGCAGTCCGACACAATCATCGAACAATTGAAGCGAGCGCGCACCAGCGATAAGTCGGTGAGCCCGGTGCTGAACACTGTCAACATGCGTCCTACGGCCATGAATCTTCCGGAGCTCGAGGACTATACCTTTATGGATAACGTGCCGGAACTCCCTGCTGAAAAAGAGGCTCCGCGCGTGTCTCTATCCAAGATCTTCGGTTCAGCCCTTCGTGCATTGGATTCACGCTTAAAAGAAGGCAACGTTCGGGTCCAACAGACGGGTTTAGACAACGTGCAGTTGGCCGGCGATGCACTTCAATTGCAAACGGCGCTCGAGGAAATCATAAAGAATTCGATCGAATCCATGTCCGATGGCAGCGCGAACTGGCTTTCGGTAACGGCCGAACGCCGTGGCGATCAAGCGTTCCTCACCATCGAAGATACCGGCAGCGGCATCCCGGAAGAAAACTTGGATAAAGTCTTTGATCCTTTCTTTTCAACCCGTGATGCCGAAGGTGTGTCTCGCGGTCTCGGCTTGAACGTGGTTCGTCGTGTGCTCGAAGAGCTGGGGGGCTCGGTTAAAATTAAGAACCGCACCGACACTTCGGGAACCACCGTCGAACTAGAATGGCCCGTTGAAAAAACCTCGGCCCCGGCCAAAGAAAAGCTGACCATCGAGCCTTCGAGCAGTGTTTCCTCGGCGGCGTCGCTCGCGAAGTCCGCGTTAAACGATCTCGAAGCTTTCGAGATCGACGAGGACGATGAATTTTCGACGCTGATTATGCAGGCTCCATTGATCCCCACTAAAGCCGCCGTGGATAGGCCCAATATCCCGGTGCGCAGACCATTGGTCAGGACGCTAGACAATAGATGAAGATCGAAGAAGTCCGGCCTTCTTTCACCGTTTACTTGATTGCCAGCGAGCCGGGGCGGCTGGAAGGCCTTTCCGATTCGCTTGGGCTGGCCGGTTATATGGTCGCCAATTTCACGGAGCTCACGGCGGCCATTTCGGAAGTCTATTCGAACCCCCCGCATTTTTTGCTGTTCGATGCTATGGAGGCAAAGTTTTCGCTGAACAAAGCCATCAAGCAAGTGAACATCCAACTCCCCGAAAGTCATATCTATCTGGTGACGCCGGCGAATGAGCGCGAGACCGCGGCACCGATGTTGGATCAGGGTGTTTATGATTTGATCCTTACACCCCTCGCCAGCCAAACCGAACTCGTGCGCAAACTCGACCGTGCGGCCGAGCGTGATTATTTCATGTACATGAACGAGCGTTTGACTGAAACGGCGCAGAACAACACCAGCGCTCATTCTGAAAAAGATGTTTTGATCGATCCGTCGATCAATCTCAGTGAAGACTTTCATTTGATCTTCGCTTCGCAATTGTTCGCGCAGAAAACGCCGGACGACGCGGTCGGCGTGTATCTCAAGAATATTTCGGGCGCGCTAGGCTCTTGCCCCGTTCTTTTTTTCAAATATATCGCGAATCGACGCGTGCTCGTAGCCAGTCGTGGTGAGCATTTAGAAAATTTTGACATTAACGGTCTGGGGGTTGACTTCAACGCGGGTGGCGGCGCGTTTCGAGCCTCGCAATTGCGTGACCCGCAAAGCATTCCCGAAATCCGTGCATTGGCTAAGGAAGTTTTTGGCGCCGAAGACTATTTTGCTTTGCCGATTGAGGCGTTGAACGAAGTGCAAGGGGTAGTGGTTTTTTTGCGTCCCGATCCCAGCCCGGGCCTGTCCCAGATGGTTCACGATTGGACGACACTCTTAAGTCGCGCTCTCTCCTTGCAAGAATCGGAAAAGCGATTGCACGTGATGGCGGTCAAAGATCCCGCAACCAATTTGCTCAATCGCACTAACTTTTTGCTGAAAGTGCGTGATGAAATTAGTCGCGCCAGACGTACGAACTTGCCGGTGAGCTTGGCCTTGATCACCCTGGATCAGTACGGAAAAATTGTGAGTGAAGTTGGTCAAGAAGAAGCGCAAACCGTATTGAAAATGGCGGCGCGAATTTTCGAAAAGCATTCTCGCGTGAATGACGTGATTGGGCGCACGGGCGCGGATGAGTTCGGGATCATTCTGGCTCATACTCACAAGCAAGGCGCCATGATAAAGGCCGAACGTTTGCGCAAGATCATCGAGAGCGCTGATTTTTCACGAGTGGTGAAGTCCTTCCCGAATATCACAATCTCTCTAGGGCTGGCCGAATACCCTTCAATGGCGCACGATGCGGAAGAGCTGATTCAAGCCGCCGACGAAGCGCTTTTTCAAGTCAGAAAGCTCGGAAACAAAACCTGCGTGGCGAAGCCTCCCGAAAACTTCGTCGCCGATTTCGAGGTGCACTCCAAAGGGACTTGATACATGTTACGACGAACTCATCTTCGCATCGACACCTCGGCCCTCCGTCATAACTTGAATCTGCTGAAGAAGTGGAATGGTCCGGCTTTTTTCTGTCCAATGGTCAAAGCCAATGCGTACGGGCACGGCAGCGATTTGGTCGCCCACGTTGTCGAAGACAACGGCTGCTCGGCGTTGGGTGTGGCGTTGGTCGAAGAGGGCGTAGCCTTGCGTGCGTCGGGGATTAAGACAGATATTTTGACTTTTGCGCCTCTCAGCATGGAGGGCGCGCAGGTCGCGTTGAAAAATGCCATCACGCCGGTCCTCGGGCGCTTTGAGGACCTGATTGCTTTAGACCGCGCGCGCATCGATGGCACCGTTAAGGCCCATCTGAAGTTCAACACCGGGATGCAAAGATTGGGATTCGACTTAGGCGATTTGACAAAGTTAAAGTCTGAATTGAAGGCGCGCCCGTGGCTCTCGGTCGAGGGACTCTGCACTCATTTTACGCATGGCGAGGATGCTGCACTTGAGGATGGACCGACCCGAAGTCAGCTGGCGCGTTTTGACCAAATGACGGCTGGCTTTCCCGGATTTAAACACGCGCACAAGAGCGCTTCGCTCGCGGTTCTCGAGGGAAAGGAACTGCAGCCGGCGCTGGGCTCGCGTCCTGGCATTGGAATTTATGGACTTCCGCACGATGGTCGAGCACTCGGCAAAGACCTGCGACCCGCTCTGACTTGGGTGACGGAATTAATTCATCTTCATACCGTGGAAAAAGGTGAGTCCGCTTCTTACTCGGGACGTTGGACGGCGCAGCGCCGCTCGGTCATTGG
>JBEIHA010000211.1:0-5672 GCA_040381635.1 Pseudobdellovibrionaceae bacterium | reverse complement strand
TGTCAGGATTTTGTGAATCCTGGCGGGGCGCGAAGGAGTTAGGCGTGGCGGTGGGAGCGCGCGCGGATTGTGTGATTTCTTGGGGTGCGGGCTTTTTCTCGCGCTCTTCAATTCGCGGCTCGCGGACTTCGGCCGATTTGGTCTGACCCAATACTTCCTCAAAAGACGACTTGGCGCCTTTATCAGAAGACGCCTTCGCGGATTGCTTCTGCAATCCTTGAAGCGCCACATTGTTCAGTCCATTCAGCTTCATCTGCAAACTACCCTTTCGGTTCTTCCATCTTGCGCTTGTAGCCGGTGTATTTTTCCGACAACGTGCGCGCTTTTTCTGCCGGCAGAAGATTCATAATCTCGGCGGCGTTTTTCTTCTTCATCTTTGCCAGCACTTCGACCGCGAGGTCCTCGTTGATCGACCCGATCACATCCGCCGCTTGTTTCGGCTTCATGTTCGAGTACAGATCCACGAGCTTGGTGACTTTCTCTTGGTCTACCTCAACCCGGTCTTTCAAGATCTGCGCAATTTGGTTTCTCATCTCTTCCAACTGCACAATTCTTTTATCCAGCTCAACCTTCTGCTTCTGCAATTCCTCTTCCAACTCCGAGAGTTCTTTTTCGCGCATATCTAGTTCATCTTTACGTGCCTTTAACTTTTCGAAATGACTCAAGTCTTCTGGAACTGTGGATTTGGCCTCCATGCCTTGGTCGGGGTTTGCGCCGGACTGGGCGGCGGCAGCTTTTTCCGATTTGGCGGCGGGAGTCGTGGATTTTTCTGCCGCCGTGGCCTCGCCCATGGCGTTCACTTCAATGCGATTTGCTAGATTCTCTACGAAGTCGGGGGCCATCAAATAGGTGCAAAGTGCACCGAGCGTCACCGCAAGTCCGGCGAAAGCTTTCCATGGAAAGGGATTATGCTTTTTTCTAACATTAAAATTAACGGCCTTGCGAAGGCGCGCTTCGGTCTGGGCGTCGCTTTCTAGAGGTGATTTGCTCTTCGTCGTGGAGCTACCCGCAGGTGATTTTTTAGGCCCCGGCTTGATGGAAAACTTGGGTTTGGATTTGAAGGAAACCGTATCCTTCTTCGCTTCCGATGCTTTTTTAAAAAACTGTTGGTAACTCACTTTTTCCCCCAGGCTTGACGAACCGAAGTCATGTCATCCATTTCTTTCGTTTCGATGGCCCTTAGCCATTCTTGATATTCCATTTTTTTCTTTTCTCTTAATTTGACGAGCATCTTTTTATCGCGGGCGGCTGCAATCAAGGCTTCTTGCTTTTCTTCCGCTATTTCAAGCAAGAGCCGTACAGCTTGGCGAAGCGCTTCGATGCGGATCTTTTGACCAATCATAAAGTGCTCCATCTCACGGATCTCTTCTATTTTTTGACCCGTCCCATTGGACTGCGCCTGCTGTATTTCAATGCGCACTTCATCTAAGCGTTTGTACATGCCTTCAATTTTACGCAAGCACTCGTCTACGTTGGCCTGTGCCTCGGCATATTCACGCTGCGCGAGCTCTTCGAGGCGCTTGCGGTGCTTCAAAACACTTTCAAGATTGAACTTGAAGGCCATATTAATCCAATCCCATCAAAACATTTTCGGCTTCTTCGAAACTCGAGGACTCTTCCACGTTCTGCCTAAGCAGGCGCTGAATGGGCTCTTCAAGGCGGATGGCCGCATCGATCTTGGCATTGGTTCCGGTCTTGTAGGCACCAATGTTGATCAAGTCTTCGGCTTCTTTGTATGTCGCCATCATTTCGCGAACACGCAGCGAGGCTTTGAAATGCGAATCCGAAACTACGTTGCGCATAACCCTGGATGTGCTTTGCAATACATCCACCGCCGGGAAATGACCGCGGTGTGCGAGACCCCGCGACAACACGATGTGTCCGTCCACGATGGAACGCACGGTGTCCCCGATGGGATCATTCATGTCATCGCCTTCAACCAGAACCGTATAGAGCCCGGTGATGCTGCCCTTTCCGTCGAAGGTCCCTGCACGCTCAAGGAGCTTAGGCATTAAAGCGAATGTAGATGGAGTGTAGCCTTTCGTGGCGGGCGGCTCCCCCACGTTCAATCCGATTTCTCTTTGTGCCATTGCAAAGCGGGTTACGGAATCCATAACCAACAACACGTCTTTTCCGGTGCCGCAAAAGTATTCTGCGATCGTGGTAGCCACAAATGCCGCGCGCGTTCTCACCAGTGCGGATTGATCACTGGTGGCGACGACGAGGACGGTCTTCTTTAATCCTTCCGGTCCAAGCGTGTGTTCGATGAACTCGCGCACTTCGCGACCGCGCTCGCCCACCATGGCAATCACGTTGACGTCGGCCTTCGAATTTCGCGCCATCATTCCGATCAATACCGATTTACCGACACCCGAACCGGCCATGATGCCTACGCGCTGACCCTTACCGAGAGTGATCATCGAATCGATGCTCCGCACGCCTAGTCCCATAGCCTCGCGGATCGGTGGACGGTTCAGCGGATTGCCCGCCTGTACGTAAAGCGGCATCTCTTCGGTCAAAAATATTTCTCCTTTAGAATCGATTGGCTCGCCCAGTCCGTTGACCACGCGGCCAAGCAATTCTTCACCCACCGCCACGGTCGCGGCATTGCGACGGACCAGGATGGTAGAACCCAGTCCTAGACCGCGCATTTCACCTAAGGGCATCAGTAATACTTCGCGGTCGCGAAACCCAACCACCTCGGTCAAGAAACTGGGCGCACCAGAATTAGGGAAGATTTCGCAAACCGAACCCACCGAGACTTCGGGAATATAGCCGCTGATCAACGCACCGGTCACTTGCGTGACCTTGCCGATATCGCGGGTCAATCGGGCCGCTTCTAAGGCCCGCTCGTATTTGCTAATGTTCAAACTTTCCATCACTTATTCTTTTTTCTCTTGCGGCTTGTGGGGCATGCGGCCTTGAAGCGTTTGCCAAGTGCGCTCGACCCGCTCTTCCAAAGTAGCGTCCACGTTTCCATATTCGGTGTCGATCATACATCCTCCCGGCTTGATGGATTCGTCAGCGATAAAATTGATTCGCTTCAACGATTCAATTTTCTTTCCACTCTTCTGCTGTAAGGTCTCGAGGAATGCGAGGTCTTCGTGGCTTAAGCGAACGTTCATTCGTTCGTCATTCTGGAATTCATTAACGACGTGCTGAAGAATTTCCCAGACCGCGTCGCGGTTTTCTTCTAAGTCGCGCATAGCGATCCGTTTGGCGATTTGATACACGAGAGTCACCAGTGACTTTTCGTTATCCACCAAAAGGTGAGTTTTTAATTCTTCCAAACGCTTCAAGTAGTCTTCCATCGACTGCATGTGGGTCAACAAATTGACTTTTGACTCCTGAAAGGCTTTTTCAGAACCTTCGATCAAGCCCAGTTCGTAACCTTCTTGATAAGCTTTTTCCTGAACCTCTTTCAAACGCTCCAAGACCTGAGCGTTGATCTTGTCCTGGTGAGCATCGTCTTCTAACTGCGAAATTCCCGCCTGCTTGGCGACAAGTTCCGAGATCTGAAAGTCGGTCGATATAAAAGCATCTTCGTTCACGAAGGAACGAGCGGATTTAGAGGTGCCGGCGCTGAGCTCACGCGGCTTATAATCGAACGTCGAAGCCTCGGCATTGGGACGTTTGATTATACTTTTCTCGAGTGCCACTTAAATCCCCTAAACCAGTGCGTCTTCTGAACCGCCGCGTGCGATCAAGATCTTGCCTTCTTGTTCCAAACGACGAGCGGCATTTACGATTTCGACTTGCGCTGATTCGACATCGCTTAGGCGCGCCGGGCCCATATTACCCAAGTCGTCCATAAGTAGCTTGGCCGCACGTTGCGAGATATTTTTGAAGATCTTCGTACGAATTTCTTCGTTGGCTGTTTTGAGTGCCAGCAAGAGCTTGTCGTTCGGAACTTCTTTGAGCAGAGTTTGAATGCCTTTGTCGTCGATCTTGATGATGTCTTCGAAAACGAACATCAGTTTGCGGATTTCCTCGGCCAATATCGGATCTTTTTCTTCGATTCGTGACATGATCGCGGACTCGGTATTTTTGTCCATAACGTTGAGCATTTCGGCGACCGGCTGTACTCCGCCAAGCGAAGCTTGCTCCACGGTCCCAAGCGTTGAGAGCTCTTGTCTTAGGACTCGATCGACTTCGGCGATCAGTTCAGGTGCTACGTGATCCAAGTTCGAAAGACGTAAAACCACTTCGGCTTGAAGACTTTCAGGCAAACGCTTCAGGACCTCGCCCTTTTTCTCGGGCTCGAGGTGGGCCAAGATCACCGCGATCGTTTGCGGATGTTCGTTGATTAAAAAGTTAGACAACGACTTGGCGTCGACCATTTCGAGTGATTCTAAATTGCGGGCCATCGGCGATGCCGCCGACAAGTGACCCAGAATCCCACGTGCGCGCTCTTCACCCACCGCTTCAACCACGGTGTCTTTGGACGTGCTACTTTCGCTGAAGATGTAGTCCGACGATTCAGAAACGAGTTCGTAGTACTCTTCCAAAACGCGCTTGGTTACTTCGACCGGCACGATTCTGTATTTCTGCATGACGCCCAAAAGCTTCCGGATATCGCCATCGTCCACAAACTTGAAAAGTTTCTTGGCCGCTTCGGGGCCCAGATAGTTCATCAAAATGGCCGCCTTTTCGAAGCCGCGCAGTTCTTCGTACTTTACGTTTTCAAGTCGATTCAGACGAATAGCGGTCATATTTCCTTCCTAGAGAGCCATAGGCTAAACGCACCGGCGGCTTTTTCGGTGTCCAGTTCCATCAAGTTCATGATGCGTTCTTTAAGTAATTCGCTCTCAGCTTTATCGGGATCGAGCGACTCTTCGAGGGCAGGTAGAGCTCCGCTCATACCGGGCAATGAATTGTCCACGCTCTGAAGTTCTTCGAGTTCCTCGATCGTCTTCGGCAACATATCTCCGACCGTGTCTTGGAAGCTGTCGGTAATCCAGCGCATGAAGGGACGGATCACCACGAAGAAAACCAAACCTAAGCTGAATGCGATCAGCATCCACTTCACAAACGAGTGCAAAAGCTTCTTTCGCTCTAAAGTGGTGAGCAGCCGCTCGGCTTCGGTGAAGTCTTCTTTTTGGAAGGCGATGTTTTCGACCGTGACCGTATCTCCACGGCTGGCCGAAAATCCCACGGCCCCGCGAATGATTTGTTCAATCTTCTTCATTTCTTCCGGGCTGCGAGCGGTCCATTCTTCGACCGGCTTGCCGTCTTTATCCGGGGTGACCTTAATCACGCCGTCGACTAGGACCGCGACGCTAATGCGCTCGATGCCACCGGCAGCTTCTTTGGTATTGCGGATGGTCTTCGGCACTTCGAAGTTCGAAGTCTTCAATTCTTTACGCACATTTTGCTTAAAACCAACGGTGCCGGTGTCCTCACTGCCCGGCAAATTCGAGCGCGCGCCGGGAATTCCGGTGGGGTTCGAGCGTGCGCCGTCCAGCACTTCTTCCTCAGTTTGCTGTGACTTGAGCGCGGTTCCGTCGGCATTCACTTCCTCTTCGGTCATAACACTAGATCGCGGATTGAGCGAAGCATCGACGCGGGCAATGACTTTGCCGTTACCAACGATACGGGCTAAAACGGATTCGATTCGGTCCTCGATGCCTTCTTCGGTCTTTCGCTTAAGGTCAGCCAGTTCGCCAGACATG
>JBEIHA010000210.1:0-5699 GCA_040381635.1 Pseudobdellovibrionaceae bacterium | reverse complement strand
GTTTCCGAAAGTCGCCTGCGCGAAGATTTGGAACTCGTCCCCTTAAGCAAAACCGGAAGTGATTCATAGTGAGACACCGGCCACAAAAAAACCGGCGATTCCAAACTTTTAAGCCATCCCTATGTTAGCCTACTTGAAGGTCCCCCGGAGCTTTAGAAGGAGCTTTGCTTGAAGCGATCGGCTAGGCGTTTTGCATTGTCCCTCGTAGCACTCCTTGGTCTACCCTTCATTTACAATTCCTGCCAGGGTGGTATTTTGAGCTCGAAGGGTTTTTCGGCTTCGAACGCTTCGATCAATTGCAAAGCCGGCATGGAAAACGGCGTAGCCTTGAAAATGCAAACCAACAATGCGGCTCCCCCGGGCGCCTTCGCACGCAAAAAAGTTCTTTTGCGCGAAGATTTTTCGGAAAATCCAGGCCTAGCGAAAAGCTCGGCTCCCGTAACGATTGATGCCGGGCGTTCGCTAGGCGTGATAATAAATAATTCTTGTTTGCAAGAAAACTCTGGTAAGATTGCCGCGACTGTGATCACCAAGGCCGCGGTTTCGACCGGCGGCTTGATCCCCGGACTGGACCGACAAGCCTACGAATGGATTCTTGATCGCGATTACACGGATTCCGAAATCGAAGCGCTGGCCGATAACGAAGTTTGCGTCGAAGGCATAAGCTGGAATCGTGAATATAAAATGCAAGCCACCTTCAACGACAGCGGGATAACTTACCAAACTCACTTGAATTCGATTCGCGCCATGCAGAGCTATGATTTGTTCTACAACACCGGCGGAGGAATGAATTTGACCGGCACGTTGGCCGAAGCGGTGGTTGTGGCGATCGTCGACACCGGTGTGGACTGGCGCCATCCCGACCTCGAAGCCAATATGTGGGCTCACCAAAATGGGGTCGGTATTGATATCACGACCGTGGGCTTAGCCGCGGTCGACTACAATCCCTTCGACGTTTCATCCATTGGACATGGTACGCACGTGGCGGGGATCGTGGCCGCGGTCGGTAATAACCGACAAGGTATCGTCGGAACCATGCCCTTCCGCGCGCGCATTATGGCGATCAAAATATTCAAACGCGAACCTAACGGTGAACTTTCAACCACTTCGCAGTTCTTTTATAACGCGGTCAAATTCGCCTATTTGAACAAAGCGAGCGTCATTAATTTAAGCCTAGGCGCCATCGGCCCAGGCGCCGCCGTCGATTCGCTGGCGCAAGCGGCCGTTAGCGAAGCCGTCGCTAATGGAAGCTTCGTTACGGTGGTGATCGGCAATGCGGATGGTGGCGGCAACGGTCAAGTCGTTGACGGCACCAACTTGTCTTCTATACCGGGACAATATTCAACCATGGACGGCGTGATCGGCGTCGGATCTTTTGACTCAAACACCGGCAACAAAAGCTATTTTAGTCATTACAGCACAACGTTTGCAGAAATCGCCGGACCGGGCGCCGAACAAGGAACGACCGGCATTTATTCTACCCTCCCCACGGGGCTTTCTAGCTACGGCCGTTTGGCCGGAACATCCCAAGCCGCGCCCGTTGTTTCGGGTGCCGCGGCCATGACGATTGGAATGATCAAAGAAGCTTACGGGGTGGCACCGACGCCGACCGAAGTTGAACGACTGCTGAAGGCCTCCGCAGTAAAAAGTCCTTCGTTAACAAATTTTTTTAAAGATGGAAATAAATTGGACCTCTTAAACTTGGCGCAGAAGATCAATCAGGATTATCCGAACACGCGCTTGGGTGCGGGCACCGCCAGCATTAAGAATCCCTGCAACTAGCTGAAACGAGCGACCAGGCCATCCCCGCGCGAAAGCGTCAGAGCAACAACCTCGCAGCCCCTCTCCCGGAGCTTCTTTAAGATCCATCCACCGAAATTTGCGGTGGTTGGATCACCGATCTCTAAAAAATCCAGACCCAAGTGGCGGTGATCCACCTCTTTAAGAACTTCCGACAAGTGCTGATTTAAGACTTCAAAATCGGGCTGCCAGCGGAATTCGGCCTCCACTTGATAATTGAAGCCCTGGCCATAAGCGCCCGATTGGTCTTTGCTTTTTTGCCCAAGGGCGATGTGTTTTCTTATGCAAATCTTCACGGACATAGGCGATGGCTAACACGAGGTTTGACTGAGGTCCAGAGCTCCTCCACAATCAGGAATATGTCCATATTGATTATGCTTCTTAGTCTATTGATCGTCGCGCAGGCCGAGGATTCTGCGCCTCCGGCCGCCCCCGTTGCGGTTGCGAAGCCATTATCCGATCTCTGCTTCGAACAGTTGAAATCACTGCCGGGACCCTTTAGCGAAGACGACCTGAAATCTGTGTGCGATAAGGTGACCCAACTCGAGGGTTGCAACAGTATTGAGGGCACCCCGATCTATCACTTTGAGCGAAAAGGCACGGACAAAAATCCTAAGAAAATTTTCGCCAAGGCGCTGATCCACGGCGACGAAGGCTTAAGTGGTGCAGTCGCTCGCGCATGGATGTTGCGCCTCGAAAAAATTGATCCACGCAACACTTGGCGGGTCATGCCCGTCACCAATCCCGACGGCTGGAAGTTGAAAACCCGCACGAATTCAAAAGGGGTCGATCTTAATCGCAACTTCCCCACCAAAGATTGGACAGACCAAGCACTGAAGTATTGGACGAAGAACATGAAATCCGATCCTCGCCGCTATCCGGGACCCGAAGCGGCCAGCGAAATCGAAACTAAATGCTTAATTAAACATTTTGACGAATTCAAACCCGACTTCCTTATATCGGTGCATATCCCTTTAGGAGTTCTGGATTTCGACGGCCCGAAGGTAACGCCCCCGCCTAAGTTTTCACCACTCCCCTGGCAATCGCTCGGTAATTTTCCGGGAAGCCTAGGGCGATTTATGTGGGCTGACCGCAAAGTGCCGGTGCTGACGATTGAATTGAAGGGCAACGAAGACATCAAGAAGCTTGAAGCCTTCGATAAATTGCAAGATATCTCGGGAACGGTGGCCATTCAGGCCGACCAACTGAAGAAAAAATCTAGAGAGTGATTAGGCTTGCGACGGGTGCCTTTAGTTTGGTCCGCCCGTTCAGAAAACCCAACTCCATCAAAAGAGCAAAGCCCGAAACCTTGGCGCCACTCTCGACGCATAGGATTTCGGCGGCAGATGCCGTGCCGCCGGTGGCGAGCACATCATCTACGATGCAGACCTGATCTTGCGGCCTCAAGGCATCGACGTGAATTTGTAAGGTGTCTTGACCGTACTCCAGCGCGTAGGAATGGCTGATGGTCGCTGCAGGCAGTTTGCCAGGCTTTCGGATCAAGACCATGCCGATGCCCAATTTCATCGCTACCGCCGAACCCAATATAAATCCCCGACTTTCGATCGAAGCAAGCTTCGTTGTGCCTTTGGGCACCAAAGCCGCCAGATGTTCGGCCAGCGAGTGAAAGGCTTTTGAGTCGCTAAGAATTGGAGTGATGTCTTTAAACAGAATGCCGGGCTTGGGAAAGTCGGGAACATCGCGGATCAACTTCTTCAGATCAGCGACGCTCAATTCCGGCTTCACTCAAAGCTCCACTTTTTGAAACCTTTGGTTTCGGCGGCCTTAAGATATTTCGCGGGGATCTCGTAGACATTGGCGACGCCCGTGATCGATCCGCAAACTTGGATATGCATCAAACCGTCCGGCTTTTTAACACTTGAAAGCACTTGCAGTCCGTTCAGTTCTTTCGCCATCGTATCGAGAGCAATGGCTTTTCCCATTCCGCACTGAAGGCTGCCGTCGTATTTGTAAACGAACACGCGGTCCGAAGCTTTCACCGTGCCCGCACCGGCAGTGTCACCCGATTCAACCGGGGTCGCTGCCCCGGGCGCATCGGATTTTCGGCGGCAATGGCCTTGAGTGCACGAAAGGAGCAAGACCGAAGTAATTAGAGTCGCGCTGAAGGCTAATTTTCCCATGGCCAATCCCTCGTGTGTCTTCGCCAAGAAACCCGCAACGCAAAAAGATTGGCGTCGTGGGACATAAAATAAATCTCACCCTTTTTAGGATCGATGGTCGCGCGCGAAGTGACCCCACGGCCCGGGGCGAAATCGCCCAACAGATCGCCGCTGCGAGCATCCAAAAAACGCAAAGCGCCCGACATCTCGCCGATCACGACCACGTTTTTGTAAAGGACGGGCGCGGTTCCGATGCCGTTGGGATTGTCTTTGCTCCAAAGAATTTTCCCCGAAGCTTTGTCGACCGCCATAGTCTTGCCCGAGGTGGAGGAGAAAAACAAATTGTTGCCCGAAATCTGAACCTGTTCGTACCCACCATCATCGATGGTCCAGAGAATTCTTCCGTCGATGCGATTAAGGGCATACAAAGCCCCGTCGTAGCTTGAAGCGTAAACGGTGTCGCCATCAACGACGGGCGTGGCATCCACGTCACGAAAACGCTTGTTGCGATTCAGGTTGGCTTCCCACATCACGGTGCCCGAAGATTTATTTAAGCTGACCAAAGCGCCGTCCGAAAATCCAATCAAGACTGCATCACCCGCCAGGGCGGGTTGCGAGCCTCCGCGCACCGACAAATTGCTAGCTTCGCGGCGGTTATAGACCCAAATCAGTTTACCTGTTTTCGCATCCAGCGCGTGCGCGACGTTATTGCCACCCAGAACGTAAAGAACTCCTGCGCGCACCAGGGGTTCGGCCAGACCTTCGGCTTTAAGTGGATAGCTCCACAGAAGCTTACCCGTCGCCTGTTGAAGTGCATAAAGTTGCCCGTCGCCCGCGCCAAAATAAAGAATGTCTTCGGCAAGCTGAGCCCCGCCTTCGACTCCGTCTTTCACATCGAAACGCCAGATTTGCTGGGCTGTTTTGCGATCATAGGCCGATATTCCGTCGATCGAATTGGCCGCAAAGACCATTCTGTCAGTCACGATCGGTGAGAATCGATGCACCCGGCGACCAAGCAGGTAATCTTGCTGCAGTGTGGATCTGGCCCAACGCTTTTCAACCAGGAACTTATTGGGGCTGCGCTTAAGGCTGGAGCATCCGACCAATAGAAAGCTCAACGCGATCACGAAGGAGACCCCAGTGGCGATTCTTATCATTTTAAACATCACCCCTGTTGCGGTTTCAAATCGAGCAAACGCAAGTACTGACCCGCGGTGTTCGAAGCTTCGGTGTCTTTGAAGTCACGGCTGACCTTTTCGTAAGTCTCGCGCGCTTTGATGGCGTCACCTTTAAGCTCGTAAGCGACGCCGGTCTTTAGCCAAGCTTCGGCGTGAAACGACTTCAGCGACTTGGCGTCCAAGACCTCTTTGTACTCCTTAATCGCTTCATCCGCCTTTTGATTTTCAAGATAAGCTAGACCGCGATGCATGTGCCAGAATCCGGCCAGCAAATCGTTGCCCGACGGTCTATACTTGGGCGCTTCAAGCACTTCCAGTGCCACGGGGAATTGCTTTTGTTGAATTAAGAAATTGGCGAGGTTCAACGAAGAAATCAGCGCGGCCTTGGTGCCGGCATGGCTTTTAATCGCTTCGGTGATTTTTGCCACTTTCGGAGCATAATCCTTACCGTAGTCCGCGGCCTGAGGCTCGTCGGCTTTAGGCGCTTTGTCTTTGCCAGCGATCAAGCCCTGCATCTTTGCAGCCTGAGCTTCACGCAACTTGCTTTCGGTTTCGCGGAGTTCGGTTTCGGGCTTGAACAAAGCTTCGGCCGCCTTGCGCT
>JBEIHA010000209.1:0-5699 GCA_040381635.1 Pseudobdellovibrionaceae bacterium | reverse complement strand
GCGGGCGGCCCAGGTGCCGGGGCCGGTCGGGGCCAGGGTCAGGGCCGTGGACAAGGCGGAGTGAATCAGAATCTCGGGCAAGGTGGCCGTGGTGCTGGCGGCGGCGGTGCGCGTGGTGCGGGCCGCGGTGCGGGGCGCGGTGCGGGCGGTGCCGGAGGCGGCCGACGTGGCGGAGCTGGCGGCGGTGGCGGCGGCAGGTAGACGAAATCCCTGGCTCCGTGTATCTTGCCCGCATGCTTGTTTTGGCCTCGATCTTCTTGAATTTTTCGCTCGCCTACGCGCAAGAATTGCCTGGCACGACCTGGCAACTCAATCCCCAAAACCAGTTTAAACAACAATCGGGCGTGACCCAGTTTAGTGGCGCCAATGGATTCACGGCCGTTTATGTCAACGGGGACTTAGAAGTTCATTTGAAAGGCACGAAGATCGAAAATCCCGCGGTGGCCAAGCAAATGACTCTCGTTGAATTCAACAACATCGAAAAATTGTATTCCGCCCGGGGCAATCCCTACGAAGGCCAGATCACCGAGCTGATCGAATGCGATAAAACCTATCAGCCACGCTCCTTTAAATTTCAACTCGGGGCACAGGAGCTCCGGGTCTTGATGGTGGGCGCCAACGACCGCCGCTTGTTTGGTGCGTGCGCGAAAGATCAAATCGCCTACTGGGCGAGCTACCTCAATTTTTACGATGCGCCTTCAAGAATGGTGATTGAAAGCCGACTCTTTTTAAAGGCCCCTCAGCCTAATGCAAAGAACGTAAGCGAGCTTTCTAAAAAGCTAGAAAAGATCAGTAAGGAATTGTTGGTGATGAAAGCGGCGCCATGAGCTTGAAAAAAGCCGCCTTGATCGTAGCTCTTTGTTTAGTGACCGTTTTCTGTTTTTTCCGCGTTTATAAAGTGTATTGGTTCGTCCAATTGAATCCCGTCGAACGACCAAACATTTTGGTCGTAAGCGTCTGTTCGATGCGCGCGAACATGCTTTCCCTCTACGGGGCGGTCCGCAAAAACCAGGCCCCGGCGCTTGAGAAATTCTTCGCGGAAAGTCATTTCGTTTTTCAAAATGCCTTTAACGGCATGGGTTGGACCAATATTTCGAACTACACTCAGGCGAACCTCACGTCCGGGTCTTTTTTCTTCAGTCTTTACGAAAACACCGGGCACGACAGCCGGGATCAGGTTTACCGCGTACCGACTCGTCGAAGTGTCCGTCGCTTAGGCTACTTCGTGAACGACAGCGATTTCGAAAAAGACCACGTCGCCACCACCAAATACGTCGAAGAAGAATTGCGTAAGCCAAGATTCAAACCTTTCTTCGCCGTCGTCCATTATAAATATTTGCACTATCCCTTAATTGACCGCTTCAACTCGGATGCGCACTGGGATCGGCACCTAGATAAAGAAGAGCGCGACTTAGTGGTCGAATATCTCGCCCATCCCGAAAAATATTATCAGAAACTTTCTTTCCTTCTGTTCTTGGCAAATAATCCCTATCACGTCTTGGCTCATCCCAAATACAAAGACAAAAAGCAGGCCACGGATCCTGCGTCTTTAAAAAAGCTTCTGGGTTTGATGACCAATCCAGACCATTTGCAAGAATGGAAGGCGAGCGCCGGTTACGAGCGTGACCTTCAGATCTTAGAAAAAATCTATACGGCCAATATGAACTATCTAGATCAACTGCTCGAACCGCTCTTGAATCTTTGGGGTGACGAAAAATTGCGACAGAACACGGTCGTGGTTTTCGCCGCCGATCACGGGGAAACTCATATGGAAAGAGGGGAGCTCACCCACGGAATGTCGCTTTGGGACCCGATGCTTCGCGTGCCTCTGGCCGTGCGCTTTCCGGATTCGGGTAGGCAAAGGGTGGTGAAAGAACAGATCGATCATGTGACGGTTTCCCATTTGCTTTATGACGTGATCACCGGGGCTAGATCACCGGCGGCGTTTGAAAAAGCCTTAGAAAAACGCCTGCCCGAGGTGATTATCGCGCGCAACTGCAACAATGATCTCCGCGGATTACGCTTTAAGAACAAGTACAAGTATTTCGTCCGGCTTCGGGATGGTGAACGCTTTCTGTTCGACCTCGAAAACGACCCCGGTGAGCTGAAAAACATAGCCCCCGAATCGCCCGAAGAGGTCGCGCGGATGGAAGGTCTTTACTGGCAAAACCTGGGCTCCATAACGAACGTGGCTTCAAACGCCTGCCCGCCGACGCTGGCTCAGTAAACTTGCCTGTCTCAGATTGAGACAGGACGCCAAAGCGCTCTTAAAATTCTTAAGAATTGTGTAGAATAAGGAGATGCGAAGACATGTCCCGGTTTTGATGTTGATAATTGTGGTTTCGATTTCGCAAACGGCGGCGGGCGCCTGGCCCAGTCAGCCTTCCGGGGAGCGGGACCGACTGCCTGGATGTCAAAGCTCTGCGGACATTCGTTGTGTTACGGCACGCCAGCAATTCGGCAATAATATTACCAATGGTCCGCCCTCGCCCAGCGCATGTCCTTCAGATCCGGTGGATGTTTACAACAGGGCAAAGGCCGCGTGTGAGTTGGCAGCTCGTGAACCAAAAGCATGTTGTGAGCCGAATACTGCTGAAGCGTGCGTTAACGCTGTGGGTGGACCAGGTCAAGCCGCTCAGACTCGAGTCAATCAATCGATCGCCGAAGCGCGAACTGCGGCGTCGGGCGCCAGCCCGAGTATTCAAAACGCCTGCTCGAAGCTCGCCAATACTTCAACGGATCTCGCGACCATGTCGAATGTTGCCGGCGGTGCTTGCCTTGGTCGGAAGGCCGCTTTCGTCAAGAAGTGTGACAATGAGATTAAAAAGCTACCGAACATGGCTTGCGGTCCGGCCAACGAAAACTACCAAGCGAAGCTAAAGTCCGAAATGGCGGCGATTGCGGATCGTTTAGATCCGGCCACCGCCGAGCGCGATGCCAGAAATGCAACAACAACAGCGATGAGTTCCTGGAATTGCCAAGGTGGCTCACAAGCGGCGAATCCACCTGGCGGCGGCGCCGTAGGCCCGGGAAGTTCAAATCCCTCGGGCGGCCGGCAGGGCGATCGGCAGGCGGGATCGGGTGGTGGTGGCAGCGGCATGAACCCTCAAATGTTAATGGGGCTTGCGCAAGTGGCGATGGGGTTAATGAATCAGCAGAATCAGCCGCAGCAACAACCCCAGTCGATGAATCCGTCTTTGGATCCAGTGGACTGCAGTGTAAATCCGAATTTGGCGGGTTGCCCGAAGCAACTTGCGGCGGGTTCGGATTCTTGGAATGCAAAAACGGCGGCTGTCGACGGCGCTTCGGCCTCGGATAGCTCGGGTGGATTTAATCCGGCCGATGATAGCTCGATGACTCCGGCTTCCGCGGACGGAAGTGGTGAACCCAAGGCTGCGGGAACTCCGCCGACGGTGGGTTCTGTGCCGAATGGCGGCGGGGGGATGCCCGGCGGCGGTGGCGGAGCTCCGGCTTCGCTGGGTGGTGGCGGCGGCGGCGGTGGTGCGGCCGGAAAATCCAATACGGATGTACTGCAGGGTTTCGGTGGCGGTGGCGGCGGCATGGGCGCGATGGCGGCGAACATGAATATGAAAAATGGCGAAAGCGGCGGCGGCTACAGCTACGGCCAGGGCGGTTACGGACAAGAAGAGCCGGGCCTAGATCTGTCGCAGTTTTTACCAGGTGGAAAGCAAGATCCCACGCGCAAAATTGCCGGCATCGCGGAAAGCGTCAACTTCCAGATCCAAAGCAAAGATGTGAATATCTGGTCGCGCATCTCGGAGCGAATCAAAGCCCGCTGCAGCCAAGGTTTGCTGCGCGATTGCATCCCGTAATCCAAGTTTAGGCACAGCCTTCGCAATACATGGAGCGACTTCCCGTTTTCGGAGTCGTTTCGCCACCAGGGGTGCCTTTGTTCTCGCTTGTATTCACTTTGATCTTATTTTTCCAGACTGAGGCTCAGGCCGGTGTCACCGCGGACGATATGGTTTTGGATTTGAACGCGTCCGTTCAGGGCCGTCCACGGGTGCCAAGCCCGGAGCTCGCCGAGGATTTGGCCTTTCTGAAAGTGGCCCTGACCAAGGCTTACGCCGGTCCAAATATCTTACGTCAGGTCGACGAGATTTCTTTAAGCGAAGCCTCGTCCCAGATTTTTTGTGAACGCCTGGCTGCGGTCTTTGATCAAGTGAGGGATTCCCATTTGCGCTCGAATTTGGAATTCCGAACCTGCGGATCAAGACCAAGGCGCGGGCAAGTGGGCGCGAATGTGGCACCGGCTGACCGCTGGTTGCTAAAAAAGGTAGTGCATAACGGAGGGTCGGTCGAAGTGTTGGCGATTCCCTCATTCTGGCCAAAATACGATGCGAAGTGGAACGGATTTTTGGAAACGGTGAAGGCCTTGCGATTAAAAGGTCGATCGTTTGTGATCGACCTGCGCGGCAATGGTGGCGGCGATGATTCGATGGGATTTGAGCTCGCGCGAATTTTGTTGGGAATGCCTGAGCACGTGAACCTACCCACACCGATGGCCAGTCGCCGTTTTTTGCAAACGCCCGAAGCCTTTGCCGTGCAAAGCAATTATTGGGCGTGGTCGATCTTGCGTCTGCATTCTTCAGGTGAAGCGGTACCCGTATATATGCATCAACGTCGTTCCGAAATTTTAAGTTGGATGGAGCGCGCGAAAGACAGTCAATTTCCGCTGGAATACGTCGAACATTTGCCCGAGCAGACGATCGATCAAAAATTAATTTTTAATTCCCCGGTTTATATTTTGATCGATCGTGCTTGTGCGTCGGCTTGCGAAACCACCATGCAGGTGATGGAACGTTTGCCAAATCGAATTTTGGTTGGCGAAAACACGATGGGGGCGGTCGAATACGGCGAATTCGGAAGAATCGTTCTGCCCCATTCGCGGGTAAGCGTTTCGCTATCGACGATGAATGTCACTTTCCGCGACGGCCGCCGCGTTGAGCGCGCAGGTTATTCGCCTGATCTCTTCGTTGGCGCGGGCGACGATGCCTTGGTCAAAGCTTTGGGCGCGATTCGCTAGGTCGCGACCACAAGAAACTTCTATTTACAGGCTGCTCATTGCGCGGATGCGCTGGCAGCGTTCGTCTTCATCCAGATTGACCTTAAGAACTTTCGTCACTGTGGGATTAAAGCCAGCGGGCGTTTTTAGGAAGTCACGTAAGCGAAGGCTTTCGGTGGGGGCACAGGTCAAGGGCACCAAGCTTTCCGCGATGCTGCCGACGAAGAGATCGTTTTCGGAATTGCCGTATTTCTTAAGGTAATTGTAGTACTCATCTGCAAAAGTTTTGGTGAGTGCGCGTTGCTCAACGGGGAAAAGGGATTTTAAAACCGCGCGCGCTTGCGAAAACGAGATCTCTGGCTTTGGTTGCTTAAGAATCGCCACCCATTTTTCTTTCACTTTCAGATTGGGTTGAATCGCTTCGGTCGCGAGGGCCTGGCGCTGACCACGGTCCGAATTGTCTTTGATCTTCATCTCGGTCAGCATGTCGTCTGCCTTCGGATGATTAAACCGAGCCAGTTTACGGGCGATATTCCAGCCACGGTCCACGTCCAGGGGCATGCCCTTCGCCACCTGTGGGAGTGAGGCCCATTTCGCCAATTGCGCCAGCGCTTGGGGGGTACGGGCCAGTCCCACGTAATTGTCGAACCAAAGACGCTGGTTGTCGGTGCCG
>JBEIHA010000208.1:0-5804 GCA_040381635.1 Pseudobdellovibrionaceae bacterium | reverse complement strand
GATCCTTTAAGCTGAATGTCGAAGCGCGATCCGTGGCTTGTTAAGTGTTCGCCCAAAAGATGGGCGCGTCCATCGCCGAGCATGCGAAAACCGCCGAACTGGTGGCCGGCGTAGGCTTGAGCGATGGGTTCCGCGCCTTCGGGGATGAAGTTTCCGGCGAATAAAGCGGCGCCCGATTCACTTGCGAGCGACTCCAGGTTCAAATTGAGCTCGTTGGCTAATTCCAGATTAAGGATTGCAATTTTCGGCTGAGGCACGGGGACGGGATTCACTTTTGCAAAAAAAGCTTCGGGCAGTCGGGCGTAGGTGTTGTCGAAGCGAAAACCGAAGGTATTCGTCATGGGGGCCAAACTATATCCTGGGCCCGATTCTAGCAATGAAAAGTCAAAGTCCAACATCCCATCCGCGAGGAACAATTTAACGGGCTCCTGAAAACTTCAGTCGCCATTTTTGCGGTCGTGCTGGCCCCATCGGCCGGCAAGCCAAAGAGCACGCAGACTCCACGTCACCAGCCTCTGCCGATCGCATGATTTATTTGGAGTCCCTGTCGTGGCTCACGGGTAAACCGAGTCGCTAAAAGCGCTGATAAATAACCCGCCCAATTGCGTCGATGAAAAACTGACTCGGAAAGCTTCCGCAGCGTTTGCAATCGCTAGCCTCACGGCGTGGAATGGAAATCTGGAGCGGTAGGGATTCCGAAGTGATCGTTGTGAACGAAGGGCTTTTTACGGCGCTCATGGTGATGTTTCCAGCGCTGTCGAAATCGAAATAAAGAAAAGATTGAACCGACCGATTTTTCTCGCTGCGCTCGGCGGTCAATAAATAGCGGGCGCCCGTACCTAAGAGCGGTACCGAAACATAGCGAACCTGCCCGAGCCTTCGTCCGGGATAGTACGCATGATGATGACCGCTCAGATAAAAATCCACTTGGTGTTTTTCGAGCATCGCTTCGAGACGTGCGACGAATTGTGGGCTTCCGTCACCCAAGTAATCACTGGCGCGGTCGAACGTGTAGGGAAAAAGTGGAAAGTGGCCGAAGACGATTTTAACTTTGTAAGCTTCGGAATTACGTAAAACCGTTTCCAACCAATCCAATTGATTGTTCACCAAACCACCACCGACGGTGGCGTCCAGCGCGACGAAAAGCGCTGGCCCCATGGTCACGGCGTAATTCAGCGGCCAATTCTGCGTGACGTTGTTTAAGAATCGAATTTGGTCCTCCGGCGCGCGCCCGGAATTAAAGCGTCCAGCGGGGAAGGAACTCCAAGTGGTGCGATAGTGGTTTCGCTCATTCGCAAAACTCGCACCGGCAGAGGCGTCATGATTTCCGGGTGAGGGCAGAAGCGGAATTCCGCTGGCCCCGAGGGGACGGGTCGTGGCTTCGTGAAAAGCAGACCACATGCCCAAGTAATCCAAGTCCTTTTTTTGTCCGGCCACCATGTCTCCGGTGGAGAGCACCAGCGCTGTGCCACTTTGCCGGATATGCTGAATCGCAGCCTTTAGAGCCGGCGTGTACTCTTTGCTGCCGTAACTTTGATTCATGTCGCTGACCACGGCGATCCGCCAAGTTTTGGCCCAGGATGTTGGCGCGCAGCCCAACAGAAGCAAAGCAGCGATCAATTGTTTCATTTCTAAAGCTTAAGTCGTAGCCGTGGGTGCCGCTAAATGGCGGTGGACGAATCTAGACAAAGGTCGGAGGAAGAATTCAGAAGGGAACAGAAAAGGACCGCTTTCGCGATCCTTTTTAACTTTAATGAGCTTTCAATTATTTCAATTTACGTAATTCGATAATCAAGTCTTCCAGCGTTTGTTTACCTTCAGCGGATGCAAAATAGGCATCCACATCTGTGCCATTGTTTTTGGCAACTTCTACGAGAATGTTGTAAGCGACATCGAAATCACCGCAAGATTTCACTTGCGCCAATTTATTCTCATAGGGCGCTAGATCTTCCGCCATTGATTTGCTGAAAGCTGCGGCAATTGCCATGGGAATCATCAAAGCAATGTGCTTAGCGGCCTTCACTTCGCCACAAGCCACCAACTGTTTCATAATCTCAGCGGACTTGTCCGGTGGGGCCATTTTGTTGGCGTAAACAGAAAATGAAAACAGAGCGGCAGCGACGAGTGAAAATAAACGAACAGTCATGAGTGGGCTCCAGAGTGGGGTTATTTCATCGTTGTACCGGATTTCACTTGCCGATCGCAATAGGTCAAGATTTCAAGAAGTATCTACAACTTAATCAGTTACGCGAGCTCGAAATTGAAACTAACGCTTAACCTACGTTGTTTCCCCTGGTGGGGGGGCACTTCGTGGCGCATCCAGCTTTCAAACAAAATAAACTCACCCACTTTAGGTTGAATTTTCAAATAGTTCTGTTGATTGGCCGGGGCCGAGCTTTTTCGTGGCGGGGCGGCCATCAGAAGACCCACACGCGGGTCTTCAATTTTAAATGATGAGCTTCCCCGGGGCAGCTGCACATAATAGACGCCGCTTAAAACGCACATGGGATGAGTGTGCATGGTGTGATAGGTGCCTGCCCCCATGGAATTCGCCCAGCAGGTCGTCATAACAAGTTTTCGACCGGTCAGATCCCAGTTCAGTTTCTTCACGAATCGCTTCACCTCGGGCCAGAGATTTTTTTCCAATTCGGCAAAGGTGGGGGAAGTCTGATTTAAGCGGGCCATCGATGAATAGCTCGAGTAACCGTTTTCGTAGTGCTCGCGGCTCCAGCGGCGGCCATGGTCGTCGATTTTTTCGAGGGCCTGAATTTCTGGCACCAGCTCGCGATTAAGGCGGGCGGCGACTTTCAAGCGACCGCGATGAATAAAGCTGGGAAAAACGAGCTGGGTTTGGCCATTTGATTTCATTGGAAATTTGCTCCTCTAAAAAATTCGTGTACGAGAGCTTGGTCCGTGCCGGTCTCGATACCTGGACGATTGATTCTTAAGGCCGCTTGCCGGATCTCCGCGGGAGTCTGCCATTCATTTAAAATATCCGTCCAAAAGGCGTCCAATTGTGCGTGATCTTCATGACCTTTGCGCAATTCGGCCGTGAGCACGATGGCCTTTAGATATTTAAACAAATGAACGGGATGCGAATTCATATCGCTCATTAAATAGTTAAGGTCTTTTTCGAATAGGGGATCGCTGGTCCATACTTGTAGGCGGGGCAAGATGGACTTTAACAAGTTAAAGAAGTTCACTTGTCCTCGAAATAGTTCCTGGTCCCCGAAAAACTTATGGGCGTGTTCCAGATCGTGCATCAAGAATTCGAAAGATCCGGCAAACCGGCCGACCGGCTTACTTAAGTCTTCTTCGCGATCAAGATAGGTGACATAGCGTTCGCCGCCGCATTGCCTACGCAGCATGGCCAACGGTTGCGGTATGTCCGTTCGTAGAATCAGTGGGTAGCGACCCGAAACCAATCCCCAAAATCCCATATGAGAATCCAGACGAACACCTTTGAGCAAAAAGTGCTCAAGCAATTCGGAAACGGATTGAATTCCGACTAAGCGTTGCCGCGTTTTTTCATCGAGAGGCATCTGCCATTGCTCGAGCTGCATAACAATCGGTGATGTAGAGTATTCGCTCATCCGTGATCGGCGCGTGGCGCCTAGCCACTGATTTTTTTGGCGACGAGCCACTTCGCGAAAAACGAATTCGGAAAGGCCCGATTGAAGATGCTGCATGACCTATATACTTCCTTCTAAACGCACAATGTCAATCGACTATTAACTGCAAGAATTTCAATTGATGAGAGCAATAACAACAACTTTAAAGCCCTGAATACAGACCGATAACTTATTGTGTCAGAAAGTAGCTCCACTATGGCACCGGAACTGCTTTAGTAATTTCACAATTCACATTCACGTCAGGGGGAAAAATGACGTTCGGGCACTCTCTTATTTTCGCAACGCTCGTCGCGGGGGCACATGCGTTTGCGAATGAGACAAAAACTACATACTCCATCAGCGGTTCGAACGCGACGGTAACAACGGTCGTCAAGAAAGCTTCGGCGGAAAAAGAAAAACTGATGCGCGGCTATCTGTTCGAAAAGATCGCCGAAAAAATCAAAGCCTTTCCGATGGTCACTGGCGTCGAATTCAATAAAGAAACCAAAGGCGAAATAATTAGCAATTCTTACAGCGACTACTGGGAACTCAAGCGTTCTTATCCAGCGATGATTCATCTCAGCTTGCCGACCTCGGTCACCATGATGGTGAAAGTGGAAGAGAGCTACCGCAAATGTAAGTCACCGGCGGAAAAGGCGGCTTCGATTTCAACTCCTTTTGGCGGTCGTGATTATCAGGATTATCACGACGGTGGCTTCGGTGGGGATCAGACCGTAGATTGCACGTTGCAATCTTCGGTGAAGATCAAGGGCCCATTCGCGGTCTACGGAAACTTTGCCTCCAGCGTGAACATCGATCGATTGCTAAAGGAAAAGCAGTCGATCTCTTACGATGTATCGCGTGACTGGTTGGATAAAACTTCGATGAAAGTGGAAGGTAAGTTTTCGATCGAATCCGAACTCTTCGACCGCAATCTGTTCAAGTTCCTCGACGCCTTCAATCTGAAAGTGTCCGACTCGGATTCCAAAGTGATGACTCGCAATAACCTTCTTCTCGGCATCGCGCGTGTGTTGAGAGTGAACAATGAAAGGGTAGTTGAATGAAGAAGTTAGCGTTAACCCTCGCAGTTGTTTCTAGCCTCGTGGCTTGCACGAACCAAACGTCGTCTAACAAGCCTGCTAAGAACTACGCTCCCCACGAGATTTTGGATAAGCAATTCGTTTTTGGTGGAAACCGCGAACCCGTCGATGCTTACCTTAAGGAACAGGGAATCGAAGCGTCCGTGGAAGTTCTATCAGCCGAAGACCAGCATTACTGGGTCAAGTATAAAGGCGAAACATCGGTCGGCCAGATCGTTACGGACCTCGAAGGCAAGACCCAGTTTGTCGAAGCCAACAAGGTGATCGAGCAAGCCGCAGTTATGCGCAAGGCCGAATGGCCCACGGATAAATTGTTCTTCAAGCAATGGGCTTTGAATAATATAGGACAGGCCGCTCCGTTCGGACTCCCGGGCAAGCGCGACGCCGATATGGACGTCATGAGAGTCTGGAGCAAAGTCACCAAAGGTTCAGATAAAATCATTGTCGCCGTGATCGATACGGGCTGCGACTACACTCACCCCGATCTCAAAGACAACATCTGGGTCAATGAAAAAGAGTCCCCCGCGAACGGCGGGATTCCCGGTAAAGATGACGACGGCAACGGTTACATTGACGATATCTATGGTTACGACTTCGTCAGTGGTGATCGCACCGCTTTCAAAGGCATCCCCGGTGATCCGGATCCCATGGATGACAGTGGACACGGCACGCATTGCGCCGGTGGCATTGGTGCCAAGCCGAACGACGGAATCGGCGTGGCCGGTGTGAACTGGAAAGTGAAAATGATGTGCGTACGTTTCTTGGGTGATGCGGGCGGTTCAAGCGTTGATGCTTACCGCGCGGTCCGTTACGCCCGCGAAAACGGCGCGATGATTATGTCGAATTCTTGGGGTGGTAAAGGCGAGGATTCGCAGCTGTTCAAAGCCGAGTTACGTAAGGTTCAAGAGAAGGGCATTTTGTTTATCGCTGCCGCCGGAAACGATGGCACGAACAACGACATCAAGCCGCACTGGCCTTCCAATCACCGCAACGAAGAGTTTCGTGGTCGTCGGTTCGATAACGTCTTGAGTGTCGCGGCTTCGGACAATCAAGATACGCCCGCTGATTTTTCTAACTACGGGCACGAAACAGT
>JBEIHA010000207.1:0-5858 GCA_040381635.1 Pseudobdellovibrionaceae bacterium | reverse complement strand
TGCGATCACCGTAGGGGGTATTTAAAACATATTTATCTGTGCCGTCGCCCATTTTAATTGAAGTGATGTTCGTCACCGCGCCGGCCGTTGCGACGTTGGCATTGAGCATCGTGGCGGTGCAAGCTTCGATTTGTCCCAGGATGGCGTTTACTTCCTGATGTAGAATGTTGGCCTCGGCGCGAAACTCCACCATGTTTTGCGATTGCGACATGTTGTCGATGGTGGTCATCATGCCGACCGTGATCAGGCCCATGATTCCAATCGTGATCAGCGCGCCGATCAATGAGACGCCCGCCTCAGATTTCAGGATTCGTGATGCCAGCAACATGTTCACCTCATCCCATGGTGGTCATTATGCCTAAAATGACGACACTTGAAATAGCAACGACGGCCATAACAGCCACCAAGCTCTGGCCCCGAGCGTTCTTGAAAGGTTGGGACAACGTTCTAATAACCACCTAAATCAATTACGGCATCTTGGTCTAGTTTCTTGAACTCTGTCTCAATCCTTTGTGTCGATCTGAAGCGAAAATCATTCCAGCATCTTTTTAAAATCCTCGGAAACCTCGGCCGTGGTGGGAACCCCATGGCGGTCCAAAGTGAAGCGAATGTACTTCACCCATTGACGTTCAACGTATTCATTGACCTTTGTTTTCAGGGTATCCTCGAAGTAGCGAATCTCTTGCATACGTGCGGAACTCTTCACCCAAATGAAAAGTTTGCCGCGCTCGAAACCCACGGGTTCGCAGTGCTTGGCTAGCGTCGGACCCACGATTTGCGGCCAAAAACGCCAAATTTTCCATCTTAAGAATCCGTCGGAGAGCGCCGACTTGCCATTCCCCAGGAGCCCTTGTAGAACTCTCGACGCAGGCAGTAATTCTGTTTTCTTCTTTTTGCTCATAAGGAATCCGTACCATGTCCCCTACTCAGTTACACAGTCAAATCTCGGTGGTTGGCGGCGGACTGGCCGGCAGCGAATGCGCTTATCAATTGGCGGAAATGGGCCACAAAGTCGTTCTTTTTGAGATGCGCTACGACGGCGCGCGTACGACGCCTGCGCACAAAACGAATAAGCTCGCGGAATTGGTTTGCTCCAATAGCTTTGGCTCTACGACCGATTACTCAGCCCCCGGCCAGCTCAAATGGGAGGCCGAACAACTGAATTCCATGATCCTGGCGGCCGCTAAAGAAGCCGCGGTGCCGGCAGGCATGGCCTTAGGTATGGACCGCGAAGCATTTGCGGCGGACGTGACCGAGAGAATAAAAAATCATCCGAATATTGAAATCCGCGCGGAGGTCGTGACCTCGCTGGATTCGATTCCCCGCCCCGCCGTGATCTGTAGCGGCCCGTTGACCGAAGATTCATTGGCTCAGTCGATGCGTGAACACTTCGATGGTGAATTTTTGTATTTCTTCGACGCCATCGCGCCGATCGTGGACGCAGATTCTATAAATGACTTTGTCGCTTACAAAGCCGCACGTTGGAACAAGGGCGGCAAGGATTACTGGAACTGTCCAATGAGTAAGGACCAGTACTACGCGCTGATCAACGAAATCAAAGTCGCCCGCAAAATCGAGCCCAAAGAATTCGAAAAAGACACGCCTTACTTCGAGGGCTGTATGCCCATCGAAGCCATCGTCGAGCGCGGCGACGAAACCCTGCGCTTTGGCCCTTTATCGCCCAAAGGTCTGAAGGATGAACGCACAGGCCACGGCGCTTATGCGGTTGTGCAATTGCGCCAGGACAATAAAGAAGGCACGGCCTTCAACATGGTCGGCTTTCAAACGAAAATGGCTTACGGCGAACAACAAAGAGTTTTTCGCATGATCCCGGGTTTGGAAAAAGCCGAATTCTTGAAGCTCGGTTCAATTCACCGCAATTTGTATATTCAAACACCGAAGAAGCTAACACCTGTCTTATCGTCTAAGAAAGACGAATGGCTTTTCTTCGCTGGCCAGATCACCGGCGTCGAAGGCTACTTCGATTCCACCTGCATGGGTTTGCTGGTTGCGCACTTTTTAAACGACAAATTGAATGGCCGTGAAATTTCTAAACCCCCGCGCGAAAGCGCCTTCGGTTCACTGCTGAACGCGATCACCGAAGACAATGATTATTTTCAACCGACCAATATCAATTTTGGTTTGTTTCCGAATATCGCGCAGGTCGGTAAGAAGCGGGACTGGAAGGAATTGAAGCGAAAGATGCAGATCGAGCGCGCGCAGATCGCTCTGCGCGGTTGGTTAGAAGCGAAAGGTTTAGCGCCGGTTGCGGGCGACAATTGGTCCGCGCCGGAAGGCTCGGCGTTCGTGAGTGCTCAGGAAAAAACTGGGATTTCGGGAACTCACGCTGATCTTAAGGATCAGCAGCCCATATAAACCGTACGACCGTGATTTCCTTACCCGCGCCGGCGCGGGTAAGGGTGGACTCTACGGCCTGATTGTTTCCAGCGCATAACTCTGCGTGCGCCGAGTTCAAATAAAATAAATCAATTGTTTCATATACTTAGATTAATGAGGCGCTGGATTTTTCACTCACTCAACCGTCACTGACTTGGCCAAATTCCGCGGCTGATCCACGTCATGCCCCAACGAAACCGCCACGTGATAGGCCAGCAATTGCACCGGAACGACTTCTAGCAACGGCAGCGTAAACCAACTCGCTTCGGGCAAGGCCAAGTAGTAATTCGAAATGTCTTCTAAGCGCTTGTTATGGCCAGTGGAGATCGACAAAATCTGTCCGCCGCGGGCCTTGGCTTCTTCCATATTGGAAATAGATTTTTCAAAAAGTTCATCGTGCGGAGCCAGCACCACCACCGCTATTTCATCATCGATTAGGGCCAGCGGACCGTGTTTCATTTCACCGGCGGCATAACCTTCGGCGTGCATGTAGGCGAGCTCTTTTAATTTCAGCGCACCTTCCATAGCGATGGGATAATGCACACCCCGACCTAAATACAAAAAGCCGCGATAGCCTTTGAGTTTTTCCGCACCCTCTTTAAACCACTTGTCCAAATTCAAAACGGTTTCGATCTGCGCGGGTGCGGCTTGGATTTGGCGGACATAGTCCTGTTCTTCTTCTAAAGTCAGCTTGCCCTTCGCTTTGGCCATCGCGATCGAAAACAAATTGAGCAAGGACAAGGTGGCCGAGAAAGCTTTGGTCGAAGCCACGCCAACTTCTGTGCCGGCGTTCATGTACAGATGACCGTCGGCCTCGCGATCGATCGAAGACCTGCGCACATTGCAGATCGACAAGACCTTAACGCCCGCAGACTTAGCCAAGCGGACCGCGGCTAAGGTGTCCGCGGTTTCTCCACTTTGAGAGATGGAAATAAACAAAGAGTTCTTCGGCAAAACCGGGTGGCGGTAGCGGAATTCCGAAGCGATATCGCATTCGACCGGCACGCGCGCCAAGCGTTCAATCATGTATTCGCCAACTAAACCTGTATAGTACGAGCTTCCGCAGGCCACGATAAAAATACGCTCCACTTCGGACAGAGCTTTCATATCTAACCCAAGATCAAACATCTCGACCGTCGTGGACGATAAATCGATGTGCGGCTGAATGGCTTGAGCCACGGCACGCGGCTGTTCGAAAATTTCCTTCATCATGAAATGTGGGAAGCCGCCTTTTGAGGCCACGTCAGCGGTCCAATTGATTTCGACGACCGGCTTGTCCGTGGCTTTACCTGCGGAAGAAAATACTTTGTAGTCCTTACCCCGGACTTCCACCACTTCACCGTCGTCCAGATAAACTACTTTTTTTGTATACGCCACGATGGCCTGCACGTCCGAGGCGACGTACATCGCGTCGGCGCCGACCCCGACGATCAACGGCGGCCCGTTTTTGAAGGCCACCATGTTTTCGGGTTGTTTCACGTTCACGCAAACGATCGCATACGCCCCAACCAAGCGTGGCAACACGGCCAAAACTGAAGCCAGCAGATCCGGCGTCTTCTTTAATTGAATATTTAGTAAATGCGCGACCAGCTCGGAATCGGTGTCGCTCTCAATCACCGCGCCGTCCTTGATCAGCTCTTCACGGAGTTCCATGTAGTTTTCGATGATGCCGTTATGAACCAACGAAATATCACCGACCGTATGAGGGTGCGCATTGCGTTCGGAAGGTTTGCCGTGAGTGGCCCAGCGGGTATGGCCAATCCCCAAGTGCCCGCTGAAGTCTTCTTTCAAAAGTTTGTCGCTCAAATTGGAAAGCTTACCTTCGGCACGCACACGCTTAAAAACTCCCTTATCTAAGATCGCAACGCCAGCACTATCGTAGCCACGGTACTCGAGCGCTTTCAGGCCCGTCATGATCACGTCTTTGGGATTTTTAGGACCGTAGTATCCGACGATTCCGCACATTATTTTTTCTCCGGAGTCTTCGCCGGCGCAGGCGTGGCACGCGGGACGTAATCCTCGCGAATCACTTGTTTCGCGCGCGAGACCGCGAGAGCGCCTGGCGGAACATCTTTGGTGATCGTTGAGCCCGAACCGATGTAAGCGCCGTCGCCAACAACAACCGGCGCAATAAACTGCGAATCCGAGCCTACGAAAACATCTTTACCGATTTTAGTGACGTACTTTTTGCGGTCAGCGGCGTAGTTGCAGGTGATCACGCCGCAGCCAATGTTGGTGTTCTCGCCGACTTCGGCGTCCCCTAAATAAGTGAGGTGAGAAGCCTTGGCACCTTTCGCAAATTTAACTTTCTTCATCTCGACGAAATTGCCGATTTTACACTCTTCACCGATTTCGGTCCCAGGACGCAAATGCGCGTAAGGCCCCATTTCGGTGTTCGCGGCCACCGACGACTTATCGATATAACAACCGGCCTTGATGTGCACGTTTTCTGAAATCTTCGCGTCCGAGATCATGCAGCCGCTTTCGATCACGGTGTAGGCACCGATCTTCGTTTCTCCGCGTAAAAACACACTGGGGTAAAGCAACGCCGCCGGACCAATCGAAACCGTGTCTTCGATATAAACTGATTTTGGATCAATCATCATCACGCCGCTTTCCATAAGTGCGCGGGCTTTGCGTTTAAAGGCGAGCCTGGTCGCCGACGAAAGCTCCTCTTGATTGTTGACGCCCAAAGCGACGCGCCGATTGGCGACAATGGCTTCCACCGTTACGCCGCCGTCAATTGAGTGCGCGATCAAATCGGTCAGATAAAATTCGCCTTGCGCATTTTCGGCCGTGATATGAGGCAAAACTTCATTCAACAGTTGCGCTTTGACTAAATAAATTCCGGTGTTCACTTCGCAAATCTTTAAAGTATCCGGACCTGCATCTTTAAATTCAACGATCGCCCGCACTTTGCCATTTTGGCGCACGATTCGGCCAAACTTGGCCGGATCGGGCAATTCGCAAGTCACGACCGCCAACTGCGCTTTTGTCTCGCGAAATTGGCGTTTGAAGTTTTCGATGTCGGCGGTTTCAAGCAGGGGATGATCGCCATTCAAAATCACGACGTCGCCGGTCAACGAGTCCGGCTGTGCCGCCCGTACCGCATCGGCGGTGCCCAGTTGCCGCTCTTGCCTAAAGCAGACTCCGCCCATGGGCTCGACGATTTGACGAACCAGGTCTTCTCCGAAGCCGACCACGACTCGTATTTCCTTGGCCCCCGCGCCCTTTACCGCACGCATCACACGTTCGATCATGGGCCGACCCGCAACAGGGTGAACGACTTTGGGAAGCGGGGTGTTCATACGAGTCCCCTTCCCTGCGGCTAAAATGATCGCTGATAGTTCTGACATGGCCCAAAATTATCCCGACTTGTCGTCATAACGCAAGTGAGCTTATCCTGTTATTCATGATCCATATCACCAGCTGGACCCGCACCGATTTAGGCACTCCGATTG
>JBEIHA010000206.1:0-5895 GCA_040381635.1 Pseudobdellovibrionaceae bacterium | reverse complement strand
CACCACCGGCACCAGGTGCGGGAGCCGCCGCAGATTTGCCACCTTTTTTCGGGCAAGCCGTCAGCAGAAGGACCGAAGCAGTCATCAATACAACTTTTAACGTCCAGCGATTCATAAGGTTTTCTCCGTTAAACAAAATACTCCGGAGAAGAACAGATCACGATTTGTGCCATGGCCAAGGGCCGTTTAATCGTCCGCCTTGAAGTTCTTGTCAATTTCGACGACTGAATTTGTTACGTGCAATGACGTTTTACGGACAGCTGGCGCGCGACTCACGAAGCTCGGGATGTTCGAGCTCGGAGTATTCCGCTTTGAGAATTACGGTTCCGCGTTCAGCAACTTCCGAACGAAGGCACTTGCCCGCGGGATCGGTCTGCAGGCATCGGCGAAATTCGTAGTCTATATAATTGTCAGCGTTCTTCAGCAAATAGGTGCGGCGAGTGTTGGGGCTGGTGTGAAACTGAATTTCCATGCGCGTGTCCGTGTCCTTTCGCTTTTTGATTGTGGCCATTGAGCACGTCGAACGATTCTGTGCTGAAACGGAATAATTACCGCTGTTCGGTGCAAGGGTAAGCGCCGATAAACTGTACGCATCTTTCGGTTCTTTGACCGTCACGCGCGACGTGGTGGATTTACCCGCACAATCGGTATGGCGGACACGGGCGAATTCACGTTTTAAGTGAAAAATATCCGTACGGATGGCGGTGTTTTTATTCAGCGAAAGATCATTCCCACAAGCGGGCCCGGGGGACTTCTTTTTCTCTTTTTGGCAGGCCGATGACAAAATCGTGCACGCGATGAGCAAAGAGATCGAATAAATGGATTTTGACATGGAAGCACCTCTCTCCATGCCGAAACTCAGCAATAGGTAGGCCATTCGGTCACATCACTGCGCCCCTCACGGGAATCGCCTCCTATAAGAGGCGATTCGACTGAGGGCCTAAAAGACGTGCGCACGGCGATCTATATATTAAAGCTCATGCCAGCCATGACCAGAAAACCCTGGTTGTAGTTCTCGCCGTTCCCGCGCAAGCCATCCATAAGTCCGCGGTTGAAAGTGGCCTCAATAATAAAATCGCTTTGTTTATCGAACATCAAACGTCCACCGGCGCCCAAGGAACCGATCACATCCAAATTGTTCGTGTCTTTGCGCGAGCTTGAAATTTCGAAGGCCGGCATAAAGCCAAACTTTCCGTACCAGCTTTGCGCGCGCATTTGCAGAACGCGCAACTTCGCCATCATCGGAAGGGTCAACATGGTCGAACCTTGAGTTTGCAAAACAAGAAGGCCGGTTTCCATTTTGCGGGGAGCTCCGCCGAATTCAACGGTTAAGCCGCCTGATAGTTGTTGTTTAGATTCGCCACCGTTTTTGCCGGAGTACTCGAAACCTGAAACACCCAATTGGGGATTCAGTCTCATTCCCAAATCACTTAAGCGTGGCTCACGCACTTCATCGATCGAGGTGGAGCTAGTTCCCACATCTACCGACTGTGCCAAAACAGGCTGTACAACTGTCAAAAGCATAGCCAACGCGAGAGTCCATATCACCAGTTTCTTCATATACTTAGCTCCTTGTCGAGAGTCTGTTTGCCATTCACTGAATGCACGGTCCGTGCCGCGGACCTGTAATTTTTAGCTTCGCTGGGGTACGGCGCGCCTACACCAGGCGGCGATGGCCTGGTCTTAGTAAAAGTGAGACGACGCCCAGTAGTCCCAGCGCCAAGCTCATCCACGTGCCGATACTGGTGTCGTAAAGCATGGGCCCCCGTGGATCATCGCGAAAGTACTCCATCATCATGCGGCCCAACGCATGTAAGACCAACCAGATACTAAAAAGGGTACCCGCCATGCGCACTTTTGGTTCGATTCGCAGGAGCAGAAGGCAAACGCCGACTTCCCATAGCGCAGCGTAGAGTTGAGTCGGGTGGCGCAGGCCCCCCTGAATCGCGACCGCCCAAGGCAGCTCACAAAATCGACCGTAGCAGCAGCCATTCAAGAAACAGCCCATCCGCCCCATCGCGTAGCCCAAAGAAATGCAAGGAATCGCGACGTCCGCCCAAAACCAAAAGGCTTCGCTGTGAATCACGCAAAAAATCGTGCACGCGGCCCACGCACCCACCACTCCGCCCAAAAAGACAAAGCCGCCGTTCCAAATTTGTAAGACAGCGAGAGGATTCTGGCGATAGAAATCGGGCTCTTCCCAGAACACGTGCAGCAAACGTGCGCCAACAAATCCACCGATGAGACAAACGAGTGTTAGATCGATCGCCGTCACCCGAATCAGATTGCGTTGTTCACAACGCCGCAAAAACCAAAGCGTACAAGCTATGCAAGCGAAACTGATCACCAGGAAGTACGTTGAGATTTGAATCGAAAACAGATGAAGGATCGGGTGCATTAAGATTTAATTTGCGCGCGCTTGGCTTTTTTCTCGATGTAATCCCGATAAAACATCAAAACAAACAAAATGCTGACGCCACAAACAATAGCCGAATCGGCGACGTTGAAGGCGGGGTAGGACCAAGCCTGTTTGTAATGCACATCGAGGAAATCGATCACGTAGCCAAAGCGCAAGCGGTCGATGTAATTGCCGACGGCACCGCCAAAGATCATCGAAAGCGAAAACACCTGCCAGCGATCATCGTTGGGCACGCCTTTGAGCATGTAGACAATGATGATCATCGCGATAGGCGGCATCGATTTAAAAAATATCGAGCGGAACAGTTCGGGCATATCACGAAAAATACCGAACGCCGCGCCGAGGTTGCGCACGTAGGTGATATGGAAAATATCCTGAATCACCGGCACCGTTTCGCCGAGGCTAAAGTTCGCGTGCACGTAAATTTTAGTGATTTGATCGAGGACCACCAGAAAGCCCGCGATCGTCGCCAGTACAAGATATTTACTTTCTAGTTTCACGCAAGGGCCTCTACGCATTTCGGGCAAAAGGTTGGGAAGCGAGTGTCTTTTCCGGTCTCTAGATCATAGTGCCAACAGCGCTCGCACTTAACACCGTCGGCCTTGGCCGCGGTGACCTTAAGTGCGGCAGATTCAACAATGCTGAATTGCGAGACCATAAGAAATTCTCGCAAATGGGGTCGGTAAGATTCAAGCGTTTTCAGATGCGCCGCCGGAGCATGAATCACGATGCTCGCGTCCAACGACGATCCAATGACCTTTTGACGGCGCAATTCCTCGAGCTCTTTGCTAGAAGCGGCACGTGCTTCCAGTAGCTGGGCAAAGTCTTGCGCAACCTTCGCATTTTTCCACTTGGGATCGGTCTTGGGATATTCGGTCAGGAAAACGCTTTCTTTCTTTTCGCCGGGTAAATAGCCGTAGGCTTCTTCGGCTAAGAACGAAGCGATCGGGGCCATGATCCCGCACAGCGATTTCATCGTATGATAAATCACGGTCTGGGCCGCGCGCCGTTTCGCTCCGTTCACTTTCCCCGTGTACAAACGGTCTTTCAAAATATCCAAATACGTGGCGGAAAGATCCAGCGCGAAGAAGTTATTGAGTCCGTGATAGACTTTGTAGAATTCGAAATTGTCGTAGGCCGTGATTGTCTTATCGATCAGTTCGCCAAGTTGATTTAGCGCCCAGTGATCCAAGGGCGTCATTTGTTCATACGGCACTTGGTCTCTTAATGGATCAAAGTCGTTTAGATTGCCCAGCAAGAATCGAATCGTGTTGCGGAAGCGCCGGTAAGTGTCGGCAATCCGACCCATCATCTCTTTCGAGATCGTCAGATCCTGACCGTAATCTTCGTGGCTGACCCAGATGCGCAGGATTTCGGCGCCGCTCTCTTTGATGATTTCTTCGGGGTCGACGGTGTTGCCCACGCTCTTCGACATTTTGTACCCTTGGGCATCGTTGACGAAGCCGTGAGTGATCAAAGCCTTGAAGGGTGGGCGGTCTTCGGCGGCTATGGCCGAAACCAGCGAGGTCTGAAACCAGCCGCGATGTTGATCACTACCTTCAAGATATATATCCGCGGGAAATTCCAATTCTTTGCGGCGCTTTTGGACGGCGGTATGGCAAACGCCCGAGTCAAACCACACATCTAAAATGTCTTTGCCCACTTGAAATGTCGCGTTTCCGCACGCGCACTTAAGCCCCTTCGTGAATTCACCAGGGGGGTGAGAAAAATAGGCTTCGATGCCTTCCTTGGTTTCCTCCATCACGTCGGCCAAGCGATTCATCACTTCGCTGTTCACCAAAGGGGCTTGGCACTTGTCGCAATAGTAAACGGGAATCGGCACCCCCCAAACGCGCTGGCGCGACACACACCAGTCGGGTGAATTCGAAATCATCGAATTCAAGCGCTGCGCGCCCCACTTGGGATAATACTGAACGTCCTTTTCAGCGGCGGTTAAACATTTTTGCCGTAAAGGATAATCCGGATGGTCCATACGTATAAACCATTGCGGAGTCGCGCGGAAAATCACCGGCACTTTCGAGCGTGGGCTATGGGGATACGAATGCGTGATCTCTTTCACGCTGACCAAATGACCCGTTGATTTCAAATGCTCGACGATTTTCGGATTGGACTCGTTTAATTTAAGTCCAGCGAACAAAGTGACTTCGGGCTTCATGCGTCCCGCTTCGTCGACGCCGCTATACACTGGCAGATTGTACTTCAAGCCAACGGCGTAATCTTCTAAACCGTGGCCGGGGGCCGTGTGCACTGCGCCCGAACCCGCTTCAAGTGTTACGTGATCGCCCAAGATGATTTGCGATTCGCGGTTCATAAACGGATGTTCGGCCTTAAGGCCTTCGAAGTCTGAACCTTTTTTGGAAGCCAACAACTTCAAAGTCAGGCCGGTTTCTTTTTCGACGGACTCTTTTAAGTCTTCGGCTAGAATCAGAATATCTTTGCCCGTATCGTAAAAGCCGTAATTAAAATCCGCGTTTAAGGCGATGGCGAAGTTTGCGGGCAGGGTCCAAGGTGTGGTCGTCCAGATCAGCATGTACACGGGGTGGGCTACCGAAAGCTTCACACCTAGCGGGATATCTTTCATCGCGAAGCGCACGAAGATCGAAAGCGACTTATGATCTTTGTACTCCACTTCGGCGGCGGCCAAGGCGGTTTGCAAAGCGGGATCCCAGTACACGGGTTTTTCGCCGCGATAGAAAATGCCGTTGTCGTTGATTTTCGCCAAAACGCGAATCTCGTCAGCTTCGTATTCAGGATGCAAAGTTAAGTAGGGATTTTCCCAGTCGGCCAAAATGCCTAGGCGCTCGAACTGACCCTTTTGTTTTTCGACCCAAGTCATCGCTTCATCGCGACACATTTTTCGGACTTCGGCGTCGCTGTGTTCTTTGCGTTTGGGCCCTAGGCGCTTCGTCACGTTCAATTCAATCGGTAAGCCATGGCAGTCCCAGCCGGGAATGAAAGCGGCTTTGTAACCAGCAAGATTTTTGTATTTTACGACGATGTCTTTTAAGACCTTGTTCAAGACATGGCCGACGTGAATCTTACCATTCGCGTACGGGGGGCCATCGGGCATGGTGAACAAACCTTTAGGCGAAGGTTTGTTCATGATCTTTTCGTAGACGCCGTTTTTCTTCCAAGCGTCGATGCGCTCGGGTTCTGTCTGGGCCAAATTTCCCTTCATAGGGAAATCGGTTTTTGGAAGCTGAACTTGCATCCGGCTACATTACTTAGAGGCGATTGTCGCCGTCAAGGTGCAGTAACTGCCGGTGGCCTCATTGATCTCTTCATTTACGGCCACGCCAAGGCTGGTCAACGGAGTGGGCGTGGCTTGCTCGACAAAGGCGGTGCCGTAAGAGATATCGCGGTTCGAGCCCGTTCGACGCCACGGTGTTAAGAAAATGCGAAAATTCCGGCTCCCGGCTTCGCGCTGGATTTCTAGGCCTACGTAGATTTGGTAT
>JBEIHA010000205.1:0-5968 GCA_040381635.1 Pseudobdellovibrionaceae bacterium | reverse complement strand
TGACGAACAGGGTGTTTTTGGTGGAACGCGCATGACCGCCGAAATGGCCCTCCCTCGGTACGTGGCCGGAATTCGTTACAAGCTCGATGATGGTGGCAATGGCACTTGCACCGCGGCTCTGATCAACGCACACACCTTGTTGACAGCCGCACATTGCGTTCCGAAAGACAAAGCGTCGATGAAAATTTATTTCACAACCTCAATGGAAGATGTCTCGAAAGTCCCCGCTAAAAATGTTCGGCGCGTCTCTGACGTTATCGTTCACGAAAAATACGAAGAAGCCAAACTCGATCTCACGCGAGCAAATCCTTACGATATCGCCGTGTTAAGAATCGAATCCAGTGCCCCGTCGCAGTACCGCCACTTGCAACTGGCCACCGAAAACTTTCCCATCAGCCAAATTTCAAAAGCCTATGTGATTGGATATGGTTTTGAATCCTTTGACGGCAAAACAAAATTGGTGACGGGCGATCTGGCACTCAAAAGTGCGATTGTTGAACGCAAAGAGGTCGGTGATCCGAACTTCTTGATGCTGAATCAAACCAAAGGCACGGGCATTTGCGTCGGCGACTCGGGTGGACCGATGATCGTTCAGAATGCGGCGGGCTTTATCATAATGGGCACCGCTTCGACGGTGTACAACGGGGCAGACGCTGCGACTTGCCGCGGAGATTCCACCTATATCAGTGTTGCGCAAATGCGAAACTGGATCATACAGGCCGCGTTTGAGATGTCTCAGCAAACCAACTAAAGAAAAACGCCTCCGCGCTTTTGCACTTCATCTGTGAGAGCATCTTGCATTTGCTCTTGTATTTCAGAGGTGATTTCGAGCACGAGATCACGATTTTCAGCGGCTTGAATGTCCTATCCTCATGTTACAAATTCAGAGGTTATGTTGATTTGTTTTATAAGTCTCTTTTTTACACTTTCGCACGCGCTCGCTGAACCTAAGTGCCTGGATAAAACTTCCCCCATCAATGACTGGCTGAGAGCCAATATTGAAGGGGGTTTAATTGAGACAACAGCGGATGACGGCAAGCCCATGAACATTCGCATTTCTGAAAGAGAAAAACAGCTCCATCTGACTTTCGAAAAAACGAAAGAAGGAATATGGGCTGAAGGTCTCACCACAGTGTGTTTTGATAAAAAAGAAAAACAGTTAGAAGCCAGTCTTTCAAAGAAAAATATTTCTCTTGGAAAAGCGGCACCTTGGTTGGTGCGCCTTAGTCTTTCGGGTGGAGCCACGTTTCGTTTGTCGCCACAAAATGATGGTGCAGTCTTGATTTCAACCGTGGGTTGGAAAGGTCGCTTTGTGCCGGCGGCCAAAGCTAAGCCAATGGATTAAGAACTGCCTTCTGGATTCCAGGGGAAAGGTGTCCACTTTGTCAGTCTATCCGGGTGGTGCGCTCATCCCATTGTTTTCGGAATGAATTCCTATGCCAATTGCACAGGTAAAAAATGGAATTCACAGGCAAGTGGACCAGTTTGTCACTTTTTAAAGTTCAGCTTCCCATCTACTAAGCGAAACAAAGCCATACCCATAATCATGCTGAGCACGAAAATAACAGGGCGGTACTGTAAACTGGCTAATGAAGTGACGGCCGGACCGGGGCAGTAGCCTCCAAGACCCCAACCGAATCCAAAAATCAAACTGCCGACCACCAACGCCGGAGTGACGTCTTTGCGATCGGGAATATGCCAATCTTTGGAAAACCAAGGGTTTTTCTTTTTTCGAATCATTCTAAATGTGACCGCGTGCACGACGATGGCGCCAACCATCACAAAGATTAAAGATGGATCCCACTCGCCGAAGAGGTCCAAAAATCCAATGACCTTTTGTGGTTGAGTCATACCTGAAAGACCAAGGCCAATCGCGAAAAGCAAACCCACGGCGAGCGCCGAAAAATTATTTTTCATGGCAGAACTCCGAGCTGACGAAATAGGGATACGGCGATCACGCCCGCGGCAATAAAAACCAAAGTCGCCACCAAGGATCTTGGAGAAAATCTACTTATCCCACAGACGCCATGCCCACTTGTGCAACCACTGCCGAGGACCGTTCCAAATCCGACAAGAAGGCCGGCGACAACAATCGTCCAATCGTCCGTATTGAGAGATCCTGAAAAGATGTCCGATTTAAATTGTTTCGTAACGAAACCTCCGACAATCAAGCCCGCTATAAAAAACCACCGCCAGAGCGTGTCGTTCTTAACTGGCGTTAGCACTCCGTTCACAATTCCACTGATTCCTGTCACGCGCCCACTCCAAAGCAGCATCAACGAAACCGAAATTCCGATAAGTGCTCCACCAATCAGGGCCATCATCCAATCATTTGTCATCACACTACTCTCCTGTGCTTCAAGGAAGATCGTCTCACAAGAGTACCCATATTGGTTATGAGTTAGGACTCAATTAGCAAAATTCGGGGTCTTGCACAGCCATAAGTGCATCTCTATCCAAGATTTCGATGGAGTGGGGCCCAAGTAACATTTGGTTTTTGCTGGGCCTCGTCCCCTTAACCAAGGGCTTGATCGGTTGGTGTCCTCCCTACGCACTGCTGGGCATAAACACGTGTAACCTGCGAAAGACTTAGTAAAGCAGGCTGCAATCCCCTATAGTCTAAGTCGCCATTTAAATTCGGACCAAGGGATTCTTATGAGAGCAATGTGTATTCTGGGCAATCAACTTTTTGCCCCGAAACTTTTGCCCATCGTCGCAAAAGAAAAAGTCTGCGTCTTCATGCGAGAAGACCGGGATCTCTGCACGCACTTCCGCTATCATAAACATAAAATTATTTTCTTCCTGTCGGCGATGCGTAAATACGCGGATGAGCTACGCGACTCCGGAATCGAAGTTCATTACGAAAAGCTGGGCCAGTTCGATGAAAGTTTCGAAAAAAGACTGATCCGCTTTCTTAAAGAAAAAAAATGCCAAGAACTCGACATGTTCGAGATCGAAGACAAATTCTTTGAACAGAGAATTCATAAAGTTCTCGCGCGTGAAAAAGTAGAATTGAAAACACATGCCAGCCCCATGTTTCTGACTCCTCGCGAATTGTTCCCAACACTTAGGGGGAAATCGAAGAAGCCCTTTATGAAGACTTTCTACGAAGCCCAAAGGAAGCGGCTGAAAATTTTGGTCGAAGAAAATGGTTCACCCATTGGGGGACAATGGAGCTTCGACGAAGAAAATCGAAAGCCTCTGCCCAAGGGTCACAAGTGCCCTCCCCTACCCAGCTATAAAGCCGATAAAATAGACCAGCAGGTTTTTGATCTTGTCGACGCTGAGTTTAGCGATCATCCGGGCCATTCAGAAGATTTTTGGCTGCCTACAGATCGCAAAGGGGCGAAGGACTGGGCCAGGAATTTCTTTGATAAGCGATTTGAACTCTTTGGCCCCTATGAAGACGCCATGTCAAAAGAAGAACCTTTTCTTTACCATTCGGTCCTGACTCCCTTTTTGAATACGGGTTTGCTCACGCCGAAAGATTGCGTGGCGGTGGCATTGAAGACCGCCAAGGACAAGAATATCCCACTCAACTCCTGCGAAGGATTCATCCGCCAGATCATCGGTTGGCGCGAATTTATTCGCGGCATCTATCAAGACTTCAGTGAAGAGCAGGAAAGCAAAAATCACTTCGGCCACAAACGCAAACTTGGGCCGCGCTGGTATTCGGGCGACACGGGCATTCCGCCTTTAGACGACGTCATCCGGAAAGTGATAAAATATGGTTACGCTCACCATATCGAAAGATTGATGGTCGTGGGGTCTTTGATGTTGCTGCTGGAAGTTGAGCCCCACGACGCTCATCGATGGTTTATGGAATTGTTCATCGATTCTTCCGACTGGGTTATGGGACCCAACGTCTATGGCATGGCGCTGTTTGCGGATGGCGGTCTTTTCGCTACTAAACCCTACATCTGCGGCTCGAACTACTATCGTAAAATGTCGGGCTACAAAACCGGCGATTGGTGTGATGGGGTCGATGGGCTCTACTGGACATTTGTGCGCAAGAACAAAGATGTATTCGCGCGTAACCCCCGAATGTCGATGATGGTCCGAACGATGGAAAAAATCCCCGCGGAAAGAATGAAGCGGCTTGAATCGGCGGCCAACGAGCTTCGGGCTAAATTGCTAATCTGATCAATGCTTAAGTAGGGCCGCGATCGATTTCAATTTGCTTGAATTCGGCGGAGATCTCTTCGAGCTCAAAAAGTTGACCTTGTTCAATATCAAAATAGATCCCGAATAATTTGAGGTCGCGCTTGTCCACGGCTTCGGCCACGAAGGGAAATGTCTTCAGATTGCCGAGTGAAACTTTAATGCCTTCCATTTCGCATTCCTTACACTGAAATTCGAAATCCGCCCCCGCGTGTTTCGCGAGAACATTTTCACGGGCCTTGGCAATAATATGCATCCAGCGGCCGATAAAGCTATTGTCGTTCCTCTGGGTGCCTGACATCAAAGCGCGGATCCCACCGCATTGGCGATGCCCTAAGACGACAATGTTTTCCACGCGCAAATTCACTACCGCAAATTCGATCGCCGCGCTGATCCCGTGAAAACCCTTACTTCCCGATTCATGCGGCGGCACGATGTTTGCCACGTTACGAACGACAAAAATTTCACCTGGCGAAGCACCCGAAATAAGAGCGGGATCGACTCGCGAATCACTGCATCCAATGATCAAAGTCTTGGGATTTTGGCCGCTCGTCATGAGCCGATGATAAAGTGCATCTTCGCCCGAAAAATATTTCTCGCGAAAACGCCGAAAACCGGCCACCAGTTTGAGGATCTCTTTGCTTCTCATTGCGCCGGAAAAACTAGCTTACTTCCCAGGGGTAGTCTACGGAGTATCTTGAAGCTACAGCCACATCCAGATCGCAAGCCCTGACAAGGCCGCGATGTGAACCACTCGCCATCGCCGAAGCATCTAAAACATAATTGGTACGCTCAAGAAAACATGAGAACCTGTGCTGCGCCATTTTTCATAGGCTTTGCAACGGAGCTGACCCGCCGCATTATCAAGTCTGAAAGGAAATTCCCTTGCTCCGTCACTTAGGCCAAATGATGATTTCCGCATGCGCACAATTCTAGGATTGCTGATCTTATGTTCGCCAATAGTCACGCGAGCAGTCGACACGTCTGACTGTCCTAACTCAATAGGCATCAGCTACGCCAACCTGATTCCTGCCAGCGAAAAAAGAATCGAAGGGCTGCGGCGCCATTCTAATCCGGAAGTTTATCGCTTAGCCCTAAAGGCACACCAGACCATCATCCGAACGGGTCCAGATAAGCTGAAGGAACTCGCTTTCAAATTCGACCAAGGCAAAGCTGGAGTTTGTAAATATCGAAGATCCAGCGGTGCTGAAGGCCGCATCGAAATTTACAGCCGCCATGGTGTTGATTATCTTCGCGTCTATTTTCCGTTCTCTGGAATTGAAGTCTATACCGTTCACTTGCTCGAGCGAGTGACCGAGCGTGGAATCAAAATAGATTACCGCCCAACCACCGTGGTCCAAGTCAAAGTTGGATCCCAATCTTACCAGGTGGGCTGGGCCTACTCTTTATCCATCGAACCCTAAATTTTCGGTTTATAGGAACGTGCCAATTTTAAAATTTCGTCGATCAAAACGACGTATTCAATTTTTGCGAAGCGCGCGGCGCTAGCGAAGTCTTCGCCCTCTGCCAAATTAGGATTTGCATTCACATCGATAAAAAAGGACTCGCCTTCAGGGGTCACCCGAAAATCCAGTCGAGCGTAACCACTTAAATCGAAAGCCACGTAAAGCTTCCGCGCTTGTTGTTTTAAGCGGCGCGCGGCAGGACCACGGTAACGGTAAGCGCGGATACCTTTTCTTCGGCGCATTTGGGAATTGAACTTAATCCTTTCCGTCGCGAACTGATCCGCACTCCCCATACTCAAACGCCACGGCATCAGGGCCACCGGCGCCGTGTTTCCATAAAT
>JBEIHA010000204.1:0-5992 GCA_040381635.1 Pseudobdellovibrionaceae bacterium | reverse complement strand
TTTATTTATTTATCAATTTTTGAAATCCATCCCAGTCTAGGATGGGCACGCCCAACTCTTGTGCCTTTTCTAGCTTCGATCCAGCCTCATCTCCCGCCAGTACATAATTCGTATTCTTGCTCACGCTACCAGGAGTTTTGCCGCCCAATGAGATCACTAGGTCCTTTATTTCGTCGCGGCCCATCGGCAGGGTGCCGGTGATGACGATCGAAACACCAGCTAGGGTTTGCGAAGCGGCGCTCAACTTCTTTGGCCTTTCAAGTTCGACGCCGTTTTCGATCAGGCGCTTCACTTCGCGGCGAAAATCTTTGTTATCCAAGCGTTGAATAATGGAAGACGCCACCTTTGGTCCGATGTCTTCGATTTCGACGAGATCCTCTTCGGTGGTCTCTAGAAAAGCGTCCAGAGTTTTGAAGTGGGCCGCTAGTGATTTTGCTGTTTGCTCACCAACAAAGCGGATGCCTAGGCCAAAAATAAATCGAGCGAGAGTGGTCCGAGCACTTTTTTGAATGCTGTCGTAGATGTTTTGGGCCGACTTATCCCCCTGGCGGGGAAGTGTCTGAATATCTTCTTTCTTTAATTTATAAAGATCCGAAAAGGACTTCACTAAACCGTGCTCGGTCATTTGTTCGATGATTTTGTCGCCCAGGTCTTCGATGTTCATCGCGCGTCGGGCGGCGAAATGCTTCAGGGACTCGTTGAGAATCGCGGAACATAAAGGATTCACGCAACGGGTGACGACTTCGCCTTCGGGAAGAACTGTCTGTTCATCGCACACCGGGCATTCTGAGGGAATCCTAAAGGCCTTGGCATTCGCGGGACGCATTTTCAAAACCACGCTAACCACTTCGGGGATCACGTCGCCGGCCCTCTGGATGATCACGGTGTCACCGATGCGCACGTCTTTACGGTCGATTTCACTTTGATTGTGCAAAGTCGCGTTCACGATGGTGACGCCGCCCACTTTCACTGGTGCCATCACGGCGACCGGAGTCAGCGCGCCGGTGCGCCCCACCTGAACCACGATGTTTTCGATCACCGTGGTCGCTTGTTCAGGTGGGAATTTGGCGGCGGTGGCCCAGCGTGGGCTGCGCGCGATGGTACCCAGTTGATCTTGAAGCGCGTACGCATTCACCTTGATCACCACGCCGTCGATATCAAAAGGCAATTCATGGCGGTGTTTCAGGATCGTTTCGTAATATTCGATCGCTTCGTCAATGTCGGCGCAAACCGCCCCCAGCGGAATTTCTTGTGCATAGCCGTCTTTTAGGCGCGGGCGGATTTTTTTCCACGGAGCAGAATGCAGCGCGGGCAAACCTAGCTGCCGCAAAAAATCTAACCAGTCTTCTTGGCTTAAGGACTTGTGGCCTTCGACTACGCCGGGTGCGTAACAAAACATACGTAACGGTCTTTTGGCCGTGATCCGGGGGTCGAGTTGACGAACGGCGCCCGCGGCGGCATTGCGCGGGTTAGCGAACGGGGCTTCACCGGCTTCTTGCTGGGCTTCGTTCAATTTTGCGAATTCTTTTTTCATCATCAGCACTTCGCCGCGCACTTCCAAAAGCGACGGCGCTTTACCTTTGAGAGAAAGCGGAATCGAGCGGATTGTTTTCACGTTGCTCAAGACGTTCTCACCGACCGTGCCGTCCCCGCGAGTGATGGCCCCCTTCAGTTGGCCTTCTTCGTAAATCAGCTCAACCGCCAAGCCGTCGAACTTCAATTCGCAGAAGTATTCGACGGATTTTTCCGAATCTAAAAACTTCTTCACCCTCTGGTCGAATTCGCGCACTTCTTCAACCGAGTATGTGTTGGCGAGCGAGATCATGGGTTTTCGGTGCGCGACCTTCTCAAAACCCTCGAGCGCTTCGCCGCCGACCCGCTGGGTCGGGGAATCGATGGTCACCAGGCGGGGATTTGCGGCCTCCAGATCCTGAAGCTCGCGAAACATTTTATCGTACTCGAAATCGTCAATCACCGGCTTATCGAGAACGTGATAGTTGTAGTCGTGCTCGAGGATAAGAGTACGTAACTCTCGGATGCGATCACTGGACGAGGAAGCGGCGGCTTTTTTACCCATAACTTGCGTCTAAAGATAACACTCCGCCCAGAGGGCTCCAACTCGAACTCCAGCCTTGATTGCACCGCATCTTTTGATTAGAAATGAGGGTCTCAAAAACGTTAGGAATGTCCCATGATATCTGAAGATGATGTAGCCCGGGTCGCCCTCTTGGCGCGGCTGTCGATCACCCCCGAAGAAACCAAGCAGTTGGCCAGCCAATTGTCATCGGTTCTTGGCCATTTCGAGCATGTCTCGAAGGTCAATACCGAAGGAGTCGAACCTATGGTGACACCTACGGATGTCGAAGCTTTCTGGCGTGAAGATGTTGTCAAAGGCTGGAAATCTGCGGATGAGGCCATGGCCAATGCTCCGGAGGCGGTGGGCAATTTGTTTAAAGTTCCGCCGGTGGTAGGTTAGCCATGGACCTACTCAAAACATCGCTCAAAGAAATTCGTGACGGCATTCGCGCGAAGAAGTTTTCCTCGGTCGAAGTCACGCAAAGCTATTTGAACCAGATTGAAAAGTGGAACGGTAAAATCAACGCGTACATTACCGTGAACACGAACGCGATGCAGGCCGCTAAACGCGCGGACGAAGCTATCGCTCAAGGAGATCAGGCGCCGCTTGCGGGAATTCCGATCGCCATCAAAGATATGTTTTGCACCAAAGGCTTACGCACGACCGCGGGTTCAAAAATTCTAGAAAATTTCATTCCCCCCTACTCGGCGACCGTGGTCGAACGTTTAGAAAAAGCGGGTATGGTGTGTTTGGGCAAAACCAATCAAGATGAATTCGCCATGGGATCGTCCAGCGAAACGTCGGCTTTTGGGATTGGACGTAATCCTTGGAACCTCGACTACGTTCCTGGTGGATCTTCCGGTGGATCGGCCGCGGCGGTGGCGGCGGGCATGGCCCCGGCCTCTTTAGGGACGGACACCGGCGGATCAATTCGTCAGCCGGCGAGTTTTTGCGGAATCGTCGGCATCAAGCCAACGTATGGTCGGGTAAGTCGCTACGGCATCGTGGCTTTCGCCTCGAGCTTGGATCAAGCGGGACCGATGACGAAGACCGTTGCCGACGCCGCTTTGGTTTTAGAAGCGATGTCCGGCCGCGATGAACGCGATTCCACCACTTCGGCGCAAACTGTACCGACTTGGGAGAAAAACATTTCGAGGAACTTGAAAGGCTTAAAGGTGGGGTTGCCGAAAGAATATTTCTCGGACCGCCTGCAGCCCGAAACTCGCGCGGCCGTAGACCGGGCCATCGACGTGGTAAAAAAAGCCGGCGGTGAAACCGTTGAGATCTCTTTGCCGCTGACCGAAATGGCCGTGCCGATTTATTATCTGGTGTGCACCTCCGAGGCTTCGTCGAATTTGGCCCGTTATGATGGGGTCCGTTTCGGTTACCGCGCGGATTTTTCAAAAAAACCAGCGGAAGATTTGGCTGAATTCTATTGCCGCACGCGCGGTGAAGGCTTCGGTAAGGAAGTGAAGCGAAGGATTATCTTAGGCACCTACGCGCTGTCTTCGGGTTACTACGACGCTTACTACAAGAAAGCCTGTCAGGTTCGCCGTGTTTTGCGTCAGCAATTCCTGGATGCCTTTCAAAAATGTGACGTCATGATGAGTCCGGTCACGACTTCGCCCGCGTTCAAATTGCATGAGCGTATTTCGGATCCGCTGGAAATGTATCTGAACGACATCTACACCACTTCGGCAAATCTCGTGGGCATTCCTGGTATCAGCGTGCCCGCAGGATTCTCAAGCAACAAACTTCCGATAGGCGTGCAGATCTTGGCCACTCATTTCAATGAGCAAGCTTTGTTCAATGTCGGTTCGGTGATCGAAGAAGGCCTAGCACTTAAGGAGCTTCCGCATGGCATACAGTGATTGGGAACCCGTCATCGGTCTTGAGATCCACGCCCAGCTGTTGACCGACAGCAAAGTATTTTCGCCGGATTCTGCGCACTTCGGCGGCAACGACAACGAGCACACGCATCCTATTTCACTGGGGATGCCGGGAACTTTGCCGGTGTTGAATAAAAAAGCCGTCGAATATTCTGTGAAGACGGGCTTAGCTCTGAATTGCAAGATCCGCCGCAAATCGGTTTTCGCCCGCAAGAATTATTTTTACCCCGATTTGCCTAAAGGTTACCAGATCTCGCAATATGACGAACCGATCTGCGAGCATGGCCACGTCGATTATTTGCTCGACGGAGAAATGAAGCGCGTGGGCATCACACGCGCACACATGGAAGAAGACGCCGGCAAGTCCCAGCACTCGGGCGAATTCACGTTGATCAACTTGAACCGCGCAGGCGTCCCTTTACTTGAAATCGTGTCTGAGCCGGACATCAAGTCCGCCGCAGAAGCCGCGGAATACGCGCGCACGGTGCGTACGATCTTGCGCTACTTGAATGTATGCGACGGCAATTTAGAAGAAGGCTCTATGCGCTGCGACTGCAACGTTAGCGTCCGCAAAAAAGGCACCACCAAATTCGGCACGAAAGTGGAATTGAAAAACATCAATTCTTTCCGATTCGTTGAGAAGGCGATCGAATATGAAATTCAGCGCCAGATCGACTGCATGGAAACGGGTGAACCCATCGTGCAAGAAACCCGGCTCTACGATCCGACAAAAAACCGCACGTTCTCGATGCGCGCAAAAGAGCAAGCGCACGATTATCGCTATTTCCCCGATCCCGATCTGTTGCCCATGGTCATTGATGACGCGTACTTAGAAAATTTGAAAGCGCAATTGCCCGAGCTTCCGATCGCTCGTGCGCAGCGGTTCCAGACCGAATATCAGATTCCTGCCTACGATTCTTTCGTTCTGACGACCGAAAAGGCGATGGCCGACTTTTTTGAAGAAACCGCGAAGGCTTCGAAGAACGCTAAGGCCGCCAGCAACTGGGTTATGGGCGAACTTCTTCGTGAGTTGAACGAAGCCAAGACCGACATCGAAAAATCTCCTGTATCGGCGCAAAATTTGGCCGAAATGATTCTGATGATCGACAGCAAAGAGATCTCGGGCAAGATGGCCAAAGACGTTTTCAGCGAGATGTACAAAACTTCGAAAGGTCCTAAAGAGATCGTCAAGTCGAAGGGGATGTCGCAAATCACCGATGCATCATTGATTGAAAAACTGATCGACGAAGTATTCGCGGCGAATGCTCAGGCCCTGGCGGATTACCGCGGTGGTAAAGTGAAGCTGTTCGGATTCTTCGTCGGCGCGGTCATGAAGCATTCCAAAGGTCAGGCGAATCCTGAAATGGTGAATCAGCTATTAATAACCAAGCTGAAAGGGTAGCGTGAATGTCGCAGCTCTTGATCTGGGATCGAACACTTCGCTGCTGTTGATTGCCGAGGTGGAAGGCGGCGTTTTGAGGCTTGTCTTGCACGACGAGACCCGCGTGACCAAGATGGGTCAAGGTGTGCACGCGAATCGAAGTCTTCATCCCGAAGCCCTGGCGCGGCTAGATCAGTGTTTTGCGGACTACGCCGCCGTGATCTCTAAATTCAATTGTGAAAAAATTGTCGCGGTGGCGACCAGTGCCGCGCGCGACGTAAAGAACGGCGCAGAACTTTTGAAGTTGGGGCGCAAGCACGGCATTCCTATTCATATTATTTCTGGTGAACAAGAGGCCCAGCTCACTTTTCGCGGGGCTCTTTGCGACCGTAAGAATACGAGCGGTATCGCGGTCATTGATGTGGGCGGCGGATCGACCGAAGTGATCTCGGATTTCAACGGTTTTCCTAAGGGCACGAGTGTCGACGTCGGTAGCGTGCGTTTGACGGAGCTTTTCGTGACCCAGCACCCGACCCCCGAAGCGGAACTCAATCAAGTTTACGCTTACGCCAAAGCGGCATTTGCGTCCGCACCCTTGCCGAAGGATAAATTTACCGAAATTGTTGCCGTGGCCGGGACGCCCAC
>JBEIHA010000203.1:0-5997 GCA_040381635.1 Pseudobdellovibrionaceae bacterium | reverse complement strand
GCCTCCAAAACTCCGTCGGGGCGCAATCGAACCACGTACACTTTCGCCATCCAGCTTTCTTCCACCTTATGCCCACGGTTGGTCAGTTCCTGCACAATTTCCGGGGAGAACCGTTGGCGATCGATATAAAGCGTGTTCGGCAAGAACTGATGATGCACGCGCGGCGCTTGCACGGCACTGTCGACATCCATGCCGCGCCCGAGGATGCGGTAGAGAGCCTGCAAAACACCGGTGATAATGCGCGGTCCGCCGGGCGCCCCTAGGGTCATGACCACTTTGCCGCTTTTTTCAACCAAGGTGGGGCTCATGCTCGAAAGCGGACGCTTGCCTGCTTCGATGTTATTGCCCGCGCCTTGCACCAAACCGTACATGTTTGGCTCACCTGGCTTGGTGGTGAAATCGTCCATTTCGTTGTTCAGCGCGATGCCGAACTTGTCGCTGACCACGCCCGAGCCGTAGCTGCCATTCAGCGTGACCGTCAAGGCGATCGCGTGCCCGTCGCTGTCCATCACAGAAAAGTGGGTGGTTTCGGCACTCTCCTTGATGTCACTTTCGACCAACGGCTTAAGCGCGACACTGCGCTTGGGGTTCACCGACTTGCGCATTTCTTCGAGGTAGCCGTTCGATGTAAGGAAGGTCATGGGATTCTTGTGAAAATCCGGATCACCCAGCATCGCGCGACCGCGAAAGGCGCGTGATTCGATTTCTGCAAGCCAGTGAAATTCGTCGGCGCTAAATAACGGTTTATTTTTTACGTCGAGTTTTTCAATCATATTGAGCGCGGAAAGAATCACCACGCCGCCGCTCGAAGGCGGGGGCATTAGATAAATCTTATGACCTTCATATTCGGTTGTCAGTGGTTTTAGCCAGCGCACTTTGTAGTTCTTTAGGTCTTCTAGGGAAAGTTGACCGCCCCCAGCCACGACACTGTCGACAATGTCTTTGGCGACGGGACCTTCGTAAAAGCCTTTAAGCTTTTGGCGCTGAAGTTGAATCAAGGCCTTTGCTAAACCGGTCTGCTTTAGAATTTCGCCCGGACGATAAGACGTCATATCTTTTTTGAGGAATACTTTTTGTCCTGTTTTGTTCAAGCGCCCTTTCTCTTTTTCCGTGGTATTGACCCAGCCACCGGTGACCGCGAAGCCCTTGTTCGCCATATCAATGGCGTCGGTAAACAAGAGCTCCCATTTCATTTTGCCGAACTTCTGGTGCAACTCAAAAAGTCCTGCCGGAAATCCCGGGGTCGCCACCGCGTGGGGGCCATTTTGCGAAGAGCCGGCCGGAAGCGCGAGGTAGTAATCTTTGTGGGTGGCCTTCGGTGCGCTTTCGCGAAAATCCAGGGCTTGGACTTCGTCCTTCATTTTGACTAAAGCGAAGCCGCCTCCACCCAGAGCGGCGTAAAAGGGGGCGGTCACGGCTAAACTTAAACCCACAGCGACCGCGACATCCACCACATTTCCGCCTCTTTGGGCCACCTTTCGGCCCACCTCGACGGCGTAGTGGTTGGGGGCGGAGATCATGATTTTATGACCCTCGGCCGGGACCGCGTGCGCGGGTAGATGACTTACGATAAGCAATACGGTGAAAATCCGACCTAAACGCATGTGATTTCTCCTTAATCGGGCGAATCATTCATCACAAAAATGACAGGGTCAATCCGACTGTGCTATCCGCTTAATCTATGTCAAAAAGTGGTCAACTGCGCTTAAGCCGAACGAAGACGATTCCCGTGCCCAACGAATACGTGGCGGGTCTGAACGGCGAATATGCGCACTGCAGTTACGATGAAGAGCGCGCGCCGACGTTCAAAGGAAATTGGCGGACCGAAGCCTTCGGCGCAACGACAGAAACCCCTTTTGATTTAGAGATCGGCACCGGCAACGGCCTTCATTTCGCCCACCATGCCTTCAAATATCCCGAGCGATGTTTGTTGGGTATCGAGCTGCGCTACAAGCCGCTGATTCAAACCATTCGCCGCGCGCTTCGCAACAATTCGGTGAACGCCCGGGTGGCTCGCTACAACGCTTATTTACTGAATGAATTGTTCACGCCCGGCGAACTGAACGACGTGTTTATTTTCTTTCCCGATCCTTGGGAAAAACTGCGCCAACAAAAACATCGCTTAGTGCGCGATGAATTTTTGACCCAGCTGTTCGAAATGCAGCGGCCGGGTTCTAAGCTAATTTTCAAGACAGATAGTTTAGATTATTTCAATTGGTCACTAACTCGCTTTAAGCGCAGCCCGTACAAGGTGACGGGCTACACTTACAACTTACATGCCTCTGAATTTGCGGAAGGCAACTTTATCACTCAATTCGAAAACATCTTTATTCGACAAGGCCTGCATATCGGCTACGCGGTGATGGAAAGAAATTAGCTACCAAGGGTGCTGCGCCACTATTTCTTCTGGGTCATCCGGAACAAAGAGGCCCGGTAACATCGTGCGTGGTAGGGGGATTTCCCCGGTGGCCAGCGTCGCCCCGTTTTTGTCGATTTCGACAAACGGAATTCCGCCACTCACTGCCAAAGTGTCTGACGAATAAATATGAGCGAACCGGCTGGGGCGTGGGGGCTGCATGCGAACGTTGATGCGCACAAAGCCACCAGCTGGGACTTCTATCATCCCCGTCACGTCGGTCCTCAAAAATTGTTCGTTCACGAGATATTTGATTGAGTGATATTGTGATCGCGCGGTCGCGGTAAAGCTGTAAATCTCAAGCAAAGTCCGTCCCGGACTGGCTTCCAAGACGATCTTTCTTTTCCCTATTCGATCTGTATTTCCCACTAAAACGGTGGCCACATTTAGCGGAGCGCCTTTAAAGAAGGCCCCCTTTTGGGAATTCGCAGGGTTTTCGATCGCTTCGTTACGATAAATCAGAGGGCTTTGGGTGAACTGAATATGCACACGATCGCTAAGTTGCTCGATACCTTGGTTGGTCAGTAGCAGAATTCGGCAAGTTTGCAGTGGGTTCTCTTGAAGAATATCCAACGGACGGCCTTTTTTTGGAATAGCCTTTGTGAAATCGTAGGAACCCAAAGCTAAGACCTGCGTGAAAGGCAACTTGGCAATGGTAACATCGTTGCAAAGAATCTCGGCGTCTCCTTGACCGTCTAGCCGAGCACGAAGACCTTCTAATTTTCGAATCGAGAATCGGTCGATTTTCTCATCGGTGCCGGTGAGTTCTATTTTTATTCCGGCGCGCTGTTCGTCGGTGATGGGCACGGAGGGAATTTGGTAAATATGCTTCGAACCAAGGTGATTGATCAGAACCAGTTCAAAGCCGCAGTCATGTTTCTTATTCTTAAGGTCGGCGGTGAGTAAATCCGTGGGCAGGACCTGGAAAATCTTGATCGGCGCACGCGAATGGAAAGAAAATTCTTCAACGTAACTTCGCTGATCTAGACGGCAGCGAGACGTCACTAGAAGTTTCGCTGCCTGGCTTGCTGAAACATCAAACGAATCTTGCAGATCCAAAGACTTATCGCTGCGACGATCCCAAGTCTTAAGATCTTGAGATCCCTTGCTGTTGATCACGGGCGGCGGGGCGTGAAAAACATCGCGGGATTTTTCGTCCTTGGCGCAGGACACGAGTCCGGCGGTCAGGACGCTTAGGCTTAGTCGGACGGTTAAATCGATTTTATTCATGTTTTCTCCTCATCGAGGAGTCACATCGCAAGGCCCGTGCCCGGTCTTTCACCAATAGGAAGCATCGATCTTGATGTCGCCCAAAACAGTCGTCTGGCAGGAAATTCGGTATTCGCGTGCAATACGCAGGCGATCGCGCAAGATCTGTTCGCGCGGGTTCGGCGGGGAAAGATTTTCAGCGCCCTCAACGATTTGGATGCGGCATTTGGCGCAGATCCCATCGCCCTGGCACGAGCTTGCCACGGGCAGGCCCGCAGCCAACAAGGCTTTCATCAGCGCCGATCCGCTTTCGACGGTGATCGGTGGGCGGTCTTTTAAAAACGAGATGACGGGCATATATAGATATTGCGTGAGCCCGCCCGGGAAGGCAAATTGAGCGCTATGGATCGCGCCGTGATATTGGGATCGAGCCGGGGGCTGGGAGCCGAGCTGGCCAAAAAAGCCTGCGCGGCCGCCTATTCGGTGACCGGGATCGCGCGTAAAGAGGCTCCGCTTAAAGCGATCCAGCAGCAGTATCCACTTTTCGAATATAAAACTGCAGACTTGGCGAAGCCCGAAGGGCAGGACTCCGTCATTCGCTATCTGCTCGAGGAAACCTTTTCGAAAGTTTTTTGCGTCGCGGGCGGTGGCCCTTATGCTCCGTTCGGACAAGCCAACTGGAAAGATCATGATTGGGCCTGGGAAGTCAGCTTTCGTGCGCATGCGCGCGTGCTTCACGCCATGGCCCAAGCCCATCGGTTTGAGCAGGTCATTTTAATTGGAAGCTCGGTGGCCGAAAGCGAAGGCGACAAAGGAGCGGCCTCTTACGCCGCGGCTAAGCATGCCTTAAAAGGACTGCATTCTTCGCTGCGCTTGGATTATCCCGACTGGGATGTTCGCCTGTATTCTCCCGGCTACATGGATACGCCGCTCTTGCCCTTAAATGCCGGTGTTCGCAAAGGCGGAGTCTATGATCCCATAGACGTGGCCAATGACCTTTGGATTTGGAGTTTGAGCGCTGACAAAGGCGGTCATAAGGTGTATCCCAAGCACCCTCTCTGATAGAGTCAGCGACAAGAAGGCGGAGGATTTGCCATGGATAAAAAAATCGAAAACGTCGTTATTATTGGTTCAGGACCCGCAGGGCTTACGGCCGCGATATATGCCTCGCGCGCAAATTTAGCGCCGTTGATGATCGAAGGCTACGAATCGGGCGGTCAGTTGATGACCACCACCGAAGTCGAAAACTATCCGGGTTTTGCCAAAGGCATTCAAGGGCCAGAATTGATGATGGCCACTCGCGCTCAGGCCGAATGGTTGAAGACCCGTTTCATCACCAAAAATGTGACAAAAGTGGATCTATCGAAGCGTCCCTTCAAGATTTGGATCGACAACGATTTGATTGAATCCCAGACGGTGATTATTTCGACGGGCGCCACCGCGAAATACCTGGGTTTGGAGAACGAGAAGCGACTGATCGGTCGCGGCGTTTCCGCTTGCGCCACCTGTGATGGTGCCTTTTTCAAAAACCAAGAGGTCGTTGTTATCGGTGGTGGTGACACGGCGATGGAAGAAGCGAATTTCCTCACCCGCTTTGCATCCAAAGTTTATGTGGTTCATCGCCGCGACGAATTTCGTGCCTCAAAAATCATGGCAGACCGCGTGTTAAACAATCCCAAGATCGAAGTGATCTGGAATACCGAACTGGCCGATGTCGAAGGTGACAAAGGCGTGACGGGTGCGAAGCTTAGACATTTACAAACGGGTAAAGAGACTCTCTTGAAAGTGGAAGGCATTTTTATCGCCATCGGGCACAAGCCGAATACAGATTTGTTTAAAGGCCAGTTGGACATGAACGAAGTGGGTTATTTGCTGACCGAAGGCAAATCGACTTACACATCGGTGCCGGGCGTGTTTGCCTCGGGCGATGTGCAGGATCCTATTTACCGGCAGGCGATCACCGCTGCGGGCACGGGTTGCATGGCAGCGATGGACGCCGAACGCTGGTTAGAATCTGAAGGCCACGCGGAGTGAAGCGCGCCAAGATCGACACCAAGGACCTGGTACAAAAAATCGAAAAGCTCACGAAAGAGCGCATGTCAAAAAGCGACGTCGTCGACATGAGAGATATTCGCCGTTTGAAAGAGCGCAAAGTTCAGCGCACGATTTTAATTATCGAAGACGACGAAACGATTCGCGCCGCTTTGAAGCGCATGTTCGAAGGGGACGGCTACCGAGTGCTTGCCGCCGTCGATGGGACGCAATTGTCGTCGGTGTTGGATGATGCCCCCGTTGATTTGATTGTCTTGGACGTAGGGCTTCCGTGGATCAACGGCTTCGAGCTGGCCGAAATGATGAAGGCCAATCACGAT
>JBEIHA010000202.1:0-6053 GCA_040381635.1 Pseudobdellovibrionaceae bacterium | reverse complement strand
GTCTTCTTCGCCTTTTCTTGGCCAATAACATAATCGTCGAGGAAAGATTTGATATCGACGGGTTTGGGAACAGACAGCTGAACTTTGCTGCTCTCTTCGCGTTCGCGCTCTTCGGCGATGATGTCGTTGCAGAGTTCGATGCACTCGTCACAAATGTAAACGCCGGGACCGGCGATCAGCTTTTTAACTTCTTTTTGGCTTTTTCCGCAAAACGAGCAGCACAAAGTGCCGTAGGCGTTTTTCTCTTTATTCATGACTACGCATCCTTCTTGGCGGTTTTGCGTTTCTCTACCACGTGATCGACTAGACCAAACTCTTTCGATTCTTCCGCAGTCATATATCTATCACGGTCCATAGCGGCCGTGAGGAAGTCATGTGCCTTGCCCGTATGTTTTACATAGATATCCGTCAGTTTGTGCTTCGTGCGGACCATTTCTTTGGCATGAATTTCAATGTCCGAAATTTGACCCGACAAGCCACCGCCGCCACCACCGATCAGCGGTTGGTGAATCATGGTCTTCGAATGCGGCAAGATGTAGCGCTTGCCCTCGGTTCCGGCGGTCAACAACAACGATCCCATCGAAGCGGCCATACCGATGCAGTAGGTGCTTACGTCGCACTTCACAAATTGCATGATGTCATAGATGGCGAGACCTGCCGACACGCTGCCGCCGGGCGAGTTGATGTAAATGTGAATGTCGCGGTCGGGATTTTCCATCTCGAGGAAGAATAATTGTGCGATCACGCTGTTGGCGACTTGGTCGTCGATGGGGGTGCCGAGCAGAATGATGCGCTCTTTGAGAAGTCGAGAGTAGATGTCGTAGCTGCGCTCTCCGCGGGCGGTTTGCTCGATCACTATTGGGACTAGGTTCATGTGAAGTTTGTCGCTCATCGGTGTACTTTCCTTCTCGGGTGCGCAGATCCATTCGAGGGCTATTCCTCAATATGGAACTTTTCTGAGTTCTGACAAGAACTTCTCGGGATAAACGGGGTGAAACTAGAGCAAAACCAGGCCATTGAGCGTGAGTGTCTCAACCGGAAAACTCTTTCACCAAGTTATACGCCGTGCTATGACCAGTCTCAAGTCGAGTCCACCACCGCACAAGTAGTGCTGCGCGTTGGAGGGCGACTCTCTAACCAAGGATACAACACATGCGAGTGCTTCTAAAAAAAGGTACGGCCACCGGTCTTTCGACTTTAGTCATCTTTGCCTCCAAGGATAAAAATGGGAAAGCCTCGCCCGGTAAACTCTCCGGCGATTTGCAAAAGCTTTTCTTGATTGCACAGCAAGACGCCTCATTTGTGGGCGCCGCTAAAGAATCGTGCTTTTTCCGTGGGCAAAATGTCGAGGGCTACACCAACGTCTTGTTCGTGGGCCTGGGATCTAACCCTAACGCTGAGAGCATTCGCGTTGCCGCTTCGGTGGTTTTTAATTCGCTAAAGGGTCATAAAGTTTCGTCGGCTGCCCTTCACGGGGACTCTTTGGTCAAGCAAATCAAAGATCCGGCATTCGCCATCCAAGCGCTGACCGAGGGATTGAATCTTTCCGAATACGAATACACCGACTTGAAGTCTAAGCCCACTGAAGAGGCAAAAAAAGGTGAAGCTAAAAAGCCCAAACTCGAAGAAATCACCGTGTTGCTTTCTTCAGCTCCTAGCGCCGCCATGAATTCTGGCCTGAAGCGCGCGGAAATCTTAAGCGAGTGCCAGAACTTTGCGCGCTGGTTGGGTGATAGCCCCGGCAATTACATGACTCCGACCATCCTGGCCGATGAAACCGTAAAAGCGGCCAAAGGCACCGGACTGAAGGTCACTGTTTGGGACAAAGCCCGCATCAAGAAAGAAAAATTTGGTGGCTTACTGGCCGTCAATCAAGGCAGCACCGAAGAGCCGCGCATGATCGTCATGGAATACAACGGCGCCGCTAAATCCACGAAGCCTGTGTGCTTCGTGGGCAAAGGTTTGACCTTCGACACCGGCGGGATTTCGATCAAGCCGTCCGCTTCCATGGAAGAAATGAAGTACGACATGTGCGGCGGCGCCGCGGTCATCGCGACGATGTTGGCGTTGGCTAAATTGAAAGCGAAAGTAAATGTGATTGGATTGGTGCCTTCGACCGACAATATGCCGGGTCCCGATTCTTTCAAACCCGGTGACGTGTACACCGCCCGCAATGGCAAAACGGTGGAAGTTTTCAACACCGACGCCGAGGGTCGCTTGATTTTGGGCGATGCTTTAACCTACGGCGCCGAGATGAAGCCCGCGGCTATCTTTGATGCGGCCACCTTGACCGGTGCGATTCTGGTTGCCTTGGGTAACACCCACACCGGCGTGTTCACCCGCCATGCTAAGCTTATGCGTAAAATTCAAGACGCCGCGGAAGCCGCTGGCGAATTGGTTTGGCCGATGCCCTTGACCGACTTCCACGTGGAGGACATGAAGGGCACGCATGCCGATCTATGCAATATTTCTGGTGGTCGCAACGCGGGTAGCTCCACCGCCGCCGCGTTCCTCGAAGAGATGGTCGGCCGCGAAATTCCCTTCGCGCACTTTGATATCGCCGGCACCGCTTGGAGCGTGAATGGACGCTTCCCCTACTGTCCGAAGAAGGGTGCATCAGGAATCATTATTCGTACGTTTGTGGAATTGGCCGAAAGCTACTAGACCGTAGGCTAAGCCCAAGCGGTTTTCACAAAACTCAGCTCATTCCACTCCAGTTCTTGACATGAATTTTGCGCTCATTGACTTTGGTTTCAAAATCCGTGTCGGTGGGCATAATCAAACTCAAACTATTTACATTTCGTAGAACTTGAGCAGTCTGAGTTAACTGGCGTGTTAGCTGGTTTTGAAATGTTTGCGAAAATTTCACTTCATAGAGGTCAAGTTTTCTGTTTCTTTCAATAAGAAAATCGACACCTATCTTGGATTTTGTTTGTAAATAAAAATGATCAGGAATTTCTCCTAGATTGGCATTTCTCTTTATGAAATCAGAATAAACTAGGGTCTCAAAAAGAGGTCCAATATGAGGGCTCTGTTGCAATGTTTCCGCGTCGCGGTATCCCATAAGGTAACAGGCCAGGCCAGTGTCTAAAAAATAAAGTTTACTCGCTTTACGCACTCGTGATGTCAAATTGGTAAAGTAAGGCTGCACCAATCGAATGACGTAAGCTCGCTCAAGGATCGAGAGCCATTTTTGTGCTGTCGGCGGTGAAATCCCACAATCATTAGCTAAGTCAGATATGTTGAGAACTTCAGCCGTTCTAGCAGCTGAGACTTTGAGAAATCTTTCGAAAGCGAAAAGGTCCCCCACTTGTGCCAATTGCCGCAGATCTCTTTCAAGAAAAGTCTGAACATAACTGGACATCCATTCTCTGGTCTTGATTTGAGGCTGGCCCCACAATTCTGGGTAGCTTCCACGAAGAATGCACTTAGCGATAGATACCGAATCGGAAATGTTTTCCTTTTTGATTTCGTGCGAAGAAAGACCGTAAAGAGTCAGTACGCCAATTCTTCCCGCCAATGATTGAGTCACTTGCTCCATCATTTGAAAGTTTTGCGAGCCCGTCAGAACAAACTGACCCTTGATGTCTCGATTTTCATCGATAAGACCCTGCAGGTAACTGATCAACTTTGGTGCGTATTGAAACTCATCGATAACAAGTGGGGGTGGAAATTTTCTAAAAAAAGAGCGGGGATCATTGATCGCAAGCTCGCGCACGTCAGGATCCTCAAGCAGGACATAGGTATGTGTTTTCGCCAGCGCTTTGCGAATAAAGGTTGTCTTGCCAACTTGGCGAGCACCAAGGACAAGAACAGCGGAAAAGCTGCGCATGTAGGAGCTCATGACTGAAGAAAAGTCTCGTCTTATCATGAGGTTATTGTGATATCGCCAAATTGAAAGTCAAGTTTTATATTTGGCTAGCCCCGCAGGCGCCGTCGAAGAGAACTCAACGAGTATTCGCAATAGGCCTTTTCCATTCCGTCACAGGCTATGGCGACAAAGTCTACTTCGCTTGCCAATCAAATGAGATGAGCTTGCCCTTGGTCTCGCGCATCTTTTCGGCATCGATTAGCAAGTTTTCGTCGGGGAAGGCTTGGCGGAAGAAGCGGACCGAGATCAGCACCCAAGCGTTCGGCCATTGCCCGGGGATATGTTCCAAACGGATGCTTTTAGGTTGATCGCCGTAGAACTGCAGCTCTTGATCTTTGGGTTCAGTCGCCAGAATGTCAGCCATCGGAATCCAAATTGTGCCGAGCTGACTTAAGTTCGGACCGGATGTGCAATCGGCTTCGACGATCATTTTGGGTTGGTGACCGGATTCAGAAATCCCCATCCCTAAGAAGGTCAATTCAACGCGGTCAAACAATCCCGGTCGCCCTTGCACAGGACAAGCGAAATCGTTGCCATCCGAGGCCTTCATCAACGGGTGTCCGAGCGTGAGCCCCATCGAACCGTCCTCCTTCATCAGCTTGGCACCTTCAAGCATTTGCTTGTGCACTGAAGCGAAGAGGGCTTTGCGATCAACAATGGAATAATCGCGCATCGAACGGACCGAAGCTGGAGAACGCTGCTCACCTAAATAAACAAAAACGGCCCCGTTCCACGATTCAACGCTGACCACGTAGCCGGCAGTGAGGAAGAGGCAGAATCCAATTTGAGCAAATAAAGCGCGCATATTTAGAGGATCGGCTTATCTGCCGGACCGATGAAGCGACACTGCCCATTACCGGAACAAAGTCGATGTTTTGATGTCTCATTATGAGACGCAGTCTTGTCTCAACTGGAGACCTTCACTACACTGGTTCAAGTGCGAAAGATTCTTAACACTCCCGAACAAAAACTAAGGCTGATCTCGGGAATCCTAGGGGTGCTGGTGTCCGTGCTTGTCTTGTTCGATTCGGTGGGCGTGGTCCATGAAACTACCTTTGTCGACGCTATCCCGCCCGAAGAGTTTTGACCACCGCAGTAGATGCAGAAATCGTCGCCGGCAATCGTCGTCCGTCCAATGCCCCGCTTTCGGCGCCGCAGATATTAAAGAGTGAAAAGAAGTTCGATGATCTGAATCGTCAAGAACGCCGCTCGCTCTACAATGCGGTTTTGTATTTCTGCAATGAAGAGCGCGACGACCGCGAGTGCAAATCCTACGTGAATTATTGCGGCAAAAGCTGTCAGCTTTTGGTGCAGGCTTCATCAGCCGCGCGGTAATTCTTGAACTCAACCCCGAGCTCTTTGGCTTCGCGAGCGACGGACAAAAACGCCAGTCGTGCCACCCAACCGTAAGAGTTTTCCATCGGGCAGCCTTCCATCTTGAGATCTAAATCTGAAATGCAAAGACGTTGGTAAACGGCTCCCGGCGAATTCAAACTGTCGTCGTCGCCTTTTTCACCGTGCGCACGCAAAAAGCCGCCCGCCAACTGGCAGCCGATCATGTAGATCACGGGCTCGGCGATTTGACCGCCCTTGGCCTGAACGACGGTGGGCACACCTTCTTGAATAATGACTTCGGTGATTTCGCGGCCACCCTTGGCCGCCTTCATTTTTTTGCGCGATTTATTATTCCAGGCGCGGATCTCGGCGGGATCTTTGACCGCGATAACACCTAAGCCGTAGGTTCCCGCATTGTTCTTTATAAACAGAGACGGCTCACGTTCGATTCCGTGCTCTTTGTACTTTGCTTTCAAGCGGTCAAACATCTGTTGCGCCTTTTGCGCCAGATCATCGCGGCTTTTTTCATCGTCGGGCTCAAAATTAGAAAAAACGTCGGTTTCCACCTGAAGCGTCCATGGATCCAATTGAATTTGTTCGGCGAATTCTTGCGCGAGTTCGTTGTAGACGCGAAAGAAGCGGTCCTTGCGCCTGCGATACCAGCCGAGTTCGCGCGGGGGATTCATCGGCGTGATCAGATCTTTCGACCAATCTTCGTATTCAAGGCTGAAGTCATTGTTCGAAATAATCAGATCCGGTTTAAATCCGTCGATTTCTACACCAGATCCACTGCGCTTTGCTGAATACACGGTGGCTACCGTGCCGCTGGCCGAAGGGACCATCAAGG
>JBEIHA010000201.1:0-6060 GCA_040381635.1 Pseudobdellovibrionaceae bacterium | reverse complement strand
GTCATCCACAGATCACCCGTCTTAGGATTTCGGACTAACCCTTGTGGGCTGCGGTGGCCGTAGCTCCAGATTTCGGGCTTTGCGCCTTTCGTGTTCACAAACGGATTGTCTATGGGCACACTTCCGTCTTCGTTTAGGCGCACGATCTTACCATTATGAAAGCTAAGGTCTTGCGCTTTATCGCGTTCATCACGATCGCCGATGGTGACGAAGATAAAACCTTTGTCGTCGAATTCGATTCGCGATCCGAAGTGAACGCGTTTCGAAGTGGATGCATTCGAAGCGAAGATTTTTTTCGTATCGATCAGTTTATTGCCAACCAAGGTGGCGCTGGCCAGGGTTGTGGTCGCGCCTTCGGGCGTGGGTTCAGAGTAGGTATAAAAGATTTTTGTTTTTTGCTTAGGGTGAACGCGCACATCCAGCAGTCCACCTTGACCTCTCGCCCGAACTTCCGGTGCGCCTTCAACTTCGGTCAGGACTTTGGTGTTCATGTTGAAGATGCGAAACTTCCCGTCGCGCTCGGTAAAGAGAATCCGCTCCTGATCCAGAAAATCAAAGCCCCAAATCACATCGTCTTGATCCGTCAGAATTTCGACTTGGAATTTTTGAGCTTGCGCAGTGAGGGCGGTCATGAAGATGGCGAGGACAAGCAGTTTTATAAGTGTGTTCATCGGGCACTCCTAATTTGTGGGAGTTTACACAAGTAAGGGTACTATGCCACTCTCTCACGCGCCGCGAGCAGCACCGCTTTTACAGAACGGTTCCAAACAAAGACCCGATCCCCGCGGTGATTCCCATGGCGAGCGCACCCCAAAAGCCGACCCTCAATGCCCCTCGCCAGACGTTAGCGCCGCCCACGCGGGCTGCCAGCACGCCCAATGAAATTAAAAAGAACAGAGACGCCGCGGAGACAGTGTATATAAGTTTTTCCGGCGATGAAATGAAAACCAAAGCGAGCGGCAAAGCGCCACCGACAGTAAATGCGGCAGCCGAAGCCAGGGCCGCCTGAATTGGCCGAGCACTGAACGCATCGTTGATTCCAAGTTCATCACGCGCGTGACTGCCGAGTGCATCGTGCGCCATAAGTTGTTCGGACACTTTGGCTGCAAGTTGGGGATCGAGACCACGCTTGACATAGATTTGCGCCAGTTCCGCGCGCTCGAATTCAATATTCGAAGCTAGCTCGGCGGTTTCGCGCGCCAGGTCGGCGTTTTCCGTATCGGCTTGTGAACTAACAGAAACATATTCGCCAGCTGCCATCGACATCGCGCCAGCGACCAAGCCTGCGACTCCGGTGAGCAGAATGTTTTGGTGAGAGGACTGGGCGGCCGCGACGCCTACAATAAGGCTTGCGGTCGAAACAATTCCGTCGTTGGCACCCAGTACGGCTGCACGAAGCCAATTGATGTGTTCAGAGCGATGGGATTCAGGAAGCATCGTAGCGGGCATACCAGCAGCCTTTCGTGGAAACCTAAGACTTGTGGTATACCTCACATTAAGAACTAAGGAGTAGGACTTATCGATTGGCTGTTGCAAAATCCGAACATCGTGGTGCTTACAGTTGTGTTTGGGATCTTACTGCTTTTGGAAACTTGGCGGCCGCTACGTCACCGGAGCCAAAGTAAAAAGAAAAGATTTATCACCAACCTAAGTGTGGCAGCCCTTTCTGCTGCCCTACTTAAGTTTTCTTTTTACCCGTTGGTCATGGCCGTCGCTGTTTTCGCAGAAAGTCGGCAGATTGGACTGAGGCATCTTTTAGGTTTGCCGGACGCCGTGGGTCTTGTTTTTTCGATGCTCGCTCTGGATTGGACGTTCTACTATTGGCATTGGATGCTTCATAAAATTCCTTTTCTTTGGCGATTTCACAACGTGCATCACGTCGATTTAGATTTGGATTCGACAACGGCCTTGCGCTTTCATTTCGGCGAACTGATGATATCGACATTGTACCGCTCTGCTCAAATTTTGGTGTTGGGACTTTCTCCGTTCATTTTGATTTTGTTCGAAGTCATGGTCACGAGCTTCGCTCTTTTTCACCACAGCAATTTTCGATTTCCCTTGAGGCTTGAAAATATTTTGAATCGCTTCGTTATTACGCCTCGTCTGCACGGGGTGCATCACTCAACCATTCGCGATGAAACAGATTCTAATTTTGGGACGATCTTAACCGTTTGGGATCGCCTGCACTCCACTCTGAGGACCGACGTGCCACAGGATCGCATCAAGATCGGGGTGCCGGAGTTCCAAGACCCACGTGAACTTGGGTTTTGGAACCTTCTGAGCTTGCCATTTCGCAAGCAGCGACCCCGCCAACAGTTGAAATGCAATTGAGTTTAATCCACAGGGTCATCTTGAAGCGAAAGCCCGGTTTTGAGGGTATCCAGTGACTCCAAGATTTTTTAATGGGACACCTTGAGTTAATGAAAATCCTAATCATATCCATTCTTTTGAATCTTTTTGTCCCTAGACTCGCCACCGCGACCGAGGTGAAGACCGCGATTTTTGCCGGTGGATGCTTCTGGTGTATGCAGCCGCCCTACGACGCACTCAAATCCAAGGGAGTGATCTCGGCCATCGTCGGATATTCAGGTGGCATCACGGATCAACCGACCTACGAATCCACTTCAAAGGGCGACACCGGCCACTTGGAAGTGATCCAAATCACTTACGATGCCAAAAAAATAAGCTATAAAGATTTGCTTAATGTTTTTTGGAAGAACATCGACCCCTTCGATGAAAAGGGTCAGTTTTGCGACAAGGGCGAGCAGTACACTAGCGCCGTATTCTATGCCAACGACGCCGAGAAAAAAGAAATCGAAGAATCCATTAAGAATTTAGAAAAACAGGGCATCAAGACTTCGAAATTCGTGACTAAAATTTTACCCGCGAAGAAGTTTTTTAAGGGTGAAGAATACCACCAGTCCTACTACGAAAAAAATCCGGTTCGCTATAAGTACTATCGCTTTAGTTGCGGACGTGATGCTCGACTAAAAGAAGTCTGGGGAAAAAGTGCCGGTCATTGAAGAGCGTTCATGTAAGGCCAAGACGGTAGCAAATGGGTTAGAAAAAAGTACGGTTTGTAAACTTGGTAGACACATTGGATTTTAGGAGTTCCTGACGCGCAATTCATTTTCAATTGCCTATTGCCAGTCAGCACCAGCGGCAAGTTTTCGACCGACCGTCTAAGAGAGGCGAATCGTTGGCAGGGATATTGAAGCACCCAAAGCCTTATGCCTTCATTCTTAGCCGCTATTTTGCTTCTTGGACTGGCTTTCCCGCGGGAGGGCTACGCCGCTGCGCCGACGCAGCCCCTTTGCCAGCCGCTACTTGAATCTGACCGGGAAGCCTCCACCTCGTTCCAGCCTAAGTCTTTTCGTAACGCGGGGATGCTGCTGGAGTTTTTCGGCCCTACGAAAAATTCGTTTCGAGCGTGGCTTAAGTGGCTAGAAGCCGATGCACCGGCCGAAGTAAGCATCAGCGGGCCAGGACTTTATCGAAGCGGTAGCGGCCGTTTCGTGATTGCCAAACAACAAGTGTTCCCGTTCGACGCAGGCGTCTCGGAATTTTCCGGAGGCGACATTAGCGAACGACGGGTTATTCCTCTGATGGAATTTTGGGATTCGCAAATGCTAAGCATGCGAGGCTCTAGTGTGGCAGCCAAGGCCGCGCGCGGAAATTTCTTAAGGCAATTGGACACGCACTTGTTTGGACTATACGGTGCGCTCGAAAACAACACCCACGACAATCTTTTGATGCGAACAATTGGGGGTGATCACACGTTGATGGCCTCTATGTATCCGCGTGTCCAATATCGCGCTACCCCGAATTGGATCAGTGCAAGTTGGCCGAACATAGAAGCACCGGATAGTCCGATGAATGACTTTCATCAGGTGGCCAAAGTCGTTTCGGACTCCGAAAATGGTGTCTTGGTGAAAGTGAATCTTGGTAACGCCGACGGCACTCTAAGTAAAAATGCCGAGCTGATCCAACGCATGTTCTTCATCACGCATTGGCAGATGGTGCAGCGTGCGTACCGTAAGTCGGGACTATTCGCGGACGAACTCGATTCTGCCTTGTACTTGCTCGATGACTTTATTCAGACGATGGAAACTTCAAACCAGCAGCAGGATTTATACTTGCTCTATGATAGAAGGGCTTGGCAGTCGATGATGTTTCGTTTGAAGCTGGCGCACCAATACGTCTCGGTGCGCATGACCGGTGTCGGTTGGCAGCCCTATATGTACCAAACGATCGCCGATGTTTTCTATCCGTTTTATCCCAGCTACGGGGTAGTGATTGAAAACTACGCTCTTATGGAATTCGAGATGAAGCGTTTGTTTCATAACCCAGATCCGGATCCGCTAAATATGTTGGATAAAGGGGCCGAAGCGCGCGTTTCTAAATTTCATTTCTATCATGAAGTCGGCAAGCAACTGCCTTTGGGCGCAAAGCTGAAAGCTGTTTCTAAGTCCAAACTGCACAATCGGCTGTACCGCAGCATCGGTTTTAAGTTAGCGCACTCCGAATATGTGCCTGAATGGGATTCACAAAAATATATTTTATTTATAAGTATCGATGAATACCTGGCTAGGACCAAGAATTGAGATCGGGTCTAGCGCATCAGTTGGGTCGCTTCTTCGGCAAGAAAGTCAACTTCCTGTCGGTCGCAGTTTCTTTGACTCACGATAAGAATTTTATGACGACCAGTTTCTTTAGCTCGCTTATCGGTGGCGCCACCGACTTTCAATTCGACTAAATCATCAGATCGTGTCGCCACGCGATTTGGTAGGATTGCGATGACGGATCCTGCCGCCGCCGCGGCTCGAAGAGTTTCGAAGCTGTCGCTCAATATGCTGGGTTTATTTAAATTGTACTGTCGCAAAAATCTTGTGTAATACCTAGGTAGTCCATCTGGACCTGGCGCCAATGATCCCAAGCCGAAATCCCTAATTGCTGACCAGCCGTCACTCGCCATTCTTTGTCTGTTTGATGCATAAAGACCCAAGCGGTCCTCGGCGACTTGCTTTACATAAAACCTTTCTAAATCGTCGACTTCAGTGATCAGGGCCGAGCAGAGCTCGCCCTTTCGAACCATGTTCAATAAATTGGAGGTACGACTTATTCGAAGTCTTAATCTAAGGTCTGGCATCTTTCGCCGTAGACTTTGAAGAAGTCCCGGCAGCAAATCAATCGCTATGCTTTCGTAGGTACCAAAATTGATCCAATTTAGTTTAGGGACGGGGGCGGCGTTCAACTCTCGAAGTCGATCAAAGGCGGCAAATGCGGGCCTGACTATGTCCAAGATGGCTAAGGCATCCGGTGTTGGACTGATCGACCCCCTCTGCTTGATAAGCAAAAGTTTACCTAACGACTTTTCGAGAGATGTCACGCTTTGGGATATGGCGCTGGGACTAACCTTAGCCTCGAGCGCGGCCTTCCTCAAGCTTCCTCTTCGAAGCACCAGGTCGAGTATCCAAAGTTTTCTGATTTGATCGACATTTGCGTCACGTGCCATGGCTCGAGAACTAACATGGCTTTTTCATTGGGTGAATCTCTATCTCAATTAAAGTTAATTCGTCTTACTTGAAGAGTAAGTATCTCTAATCAATACTTCCGTGCCTCAACTGGGTATAAAGTGAAGATGCACTTCTGGATCCGAAAAAAAGGAGGGGGTGGCGACGGTGCTGAGTCGAGTTTGAAGAATTGCTGATGGATTTGTAATAATAAAAGTCCAATGGACACTTAATTTCAGGAGGATTTATGAAAAATTGGTTTTTAGCACTGACTTTGACTTTTTCGAGCACCGTGATGGCACAGGCGACGGTCGAACAACCGGATCGCGCGGATGTCACGAAGCATTATAATCTCGTCGACGGGCGTTTGGGTCTTAAGGGTTACGATCCGGTAGGCGTTCTGGATTCGAACACGGTTCTCGAGGGAAACCCAAATATTTCGGTGGTCTACGGGGGCGTCCCTTACCACTTTAGCTCCGTTGAGAACCGAAATGCTTTCAACGCGAACCCGACCAAATACGAGCCCACTTACGGCGGCTGGTGCGCT
>JBEIHA010000200.1:0-6159 GCA_040381635.1 Pseudobdellovibrionaceae bacterium | reverse complement strand
GTGATCACCTTAGGGGTCAGGGGCAGCGATGCCGACATCCACTGGTCCGCCAGCGAATTGGACCTTCGAGGCTTTCAGGTGTTTCGGCTGGATCGCGGCGGGCAGGCGACTTTGCACAACCCCGGACAGCTGGTGATTTTCCCTATCGTTCCACTTCAACGTCAGGGCACGCGCGCGTGGGTGGAGTTTTTGCTTGCGGTCACGCAAGAGGCTTTGCTTGAACTAGGCAAAGAGGTGCGTTGCCAAGCCGGTCAGCCCGGGCTGTTTTCGTCGCTCGGTAAAGTGGCCGCGATCGGGATCCGGGTAAGGCAAGGCATTTCCACCCATGGGATTGCCATAAATGTGACCAATGATCTTAGTGATTTCAGCGGAATCCGACCTTGTGGCATCACCGACGCACCCGTCGACCGACTTGGTACCGCCTTCGTTTTGGAGGACGTCTTCGCTGCGTGGCTTAGGAATTTCAAGCACGGGTTGACAACACGCCGGGATTTGACCAATTTAGGATGCTCTACGTCTGATGTGCGCTTATAGCTCAGTTGGTTAGAGCACTACCTTGACATGGTAGGGGTCCACCGTTCGAGTCGGTGTAAGCGCACCACTTTTAACGCCCAGTTTTGGGCGGTCACATGGAATTTAAATTTGTGTTCTGTGGATCGCCTTTGATTCTTAAACGGGCTGTCCGTTTGATCACTCGTTCGCGCTTGATGGACATTCGGTTTTCGGTGTTCGAGTGGCTGCAGGAAGTTTAACGGTTTAATCTTTTAAAGGCGGTTAGAGATTTTGGATTTGTATTCCTGCTTTAAGATAAACCGCGGTGAAATGCCATCTAGCGTAAATTTAAAATATTTATTTATGACTGCTTGACCGACTTTTGAGCTTTGCAAGCCAATCTGATTGGACTTTTGGCACCCCTCTGTGCTGCTATTTTTGATGGTTCTGGTGGCGCCTCTGCTCATCACGTTTTCTTATGACATCATCGATCGTGGCCGTGATCTTCGGTTCGTTTAAACGTAATTCTAGGCCGCAAAAATCAGTTTTTAAAACATAAGTTACAGTCCTGACTAGAAATCAATCTCAAGCGGAGGCCTTAACAAATGGATCTATCAAAACTAAGCGATAAGCAGTTGATCTTGAACACGAAGTACATTGTAAAGCAGGAAAGTGCTTTACTCGTCGCCATCCTTAATCACATCAAGGAAATAGACCGACGCCGGTTGTATGCCGACTTCAAACAGCCCAGCCTCCTGGATCTAGTCATGCATGAGCTTGGCTATCCCCGTGATCAAGCCGTACGTCGAATCCAAGCGATGCGCCTCATGCGCGAAATTCCTCAGGTCGAAAAAATGATGGATTCAGGTCAGCTGAATCTGACCCACGTCGGAATTGTCCAAAATTTATTTTCGCATCAGAAGAAAGAGGGCCACGCGCTAAATCAGGCCGAGAAGGTGTCGGTTCTTGAAAAAGTGGCTGGGCAAAGTACGCGCGAAGCTCAACGGATTGTCTTTTCGTTGGCGGACACTCCCCTGAAATTCAAAGAGAGAATAAAGATGATCGCTCAAGATACTTTTGAGGTGACCTTCACCACCAAAGAAGTCACGGTTCGAAACCTTGAGAATTTGAAAGGCAGGCTGGCGCATTCTCATCCGGGCATCACTCTTGATCAATTGATTTATAAATTGACCGAACTTGGATTAGAGGCATTCAAGCCGAACAAGCCAGTCGCGGCGCCGCGACTGAATTCCAAGGCAGAAGTTCAGCGACAGATTTGGCAGCGTGACGGCAGCCAGTGCAGCAATTGTGGGTCGGTCTACGCTGTCGAAGAGGATCACCGGCACCCAAAGGCTAAGGGCGGCCGGTACGTTCTTGAGAACATGCGCTTACTTTGTAGGTCTTGTAATCAAAGAGCCGCGGTTAAACACTATGGCGTGAAGAAAATGGCGCCGTATTTAAGGGCAGATTAGATGCTCACGGTTTTTTGGAAGTACGGGCGCCATGGAGGGCTCCTCTTTCTTACGAAGACGGTATACAGCTTTGCATAATGCAATCCGCCATGCGGAGTTTAGTTTGAATATTTGATGGCATCTTCCTAGTAATGGGGCCGGGTAACAATCTGATTTTGGGGGATTTTATGAAGTATGCCTTGTTGACGACTTTACTGATGCTTTTCAGCTCTCATGCTTACGCCGCAACTTTTCGATGCATCGGCGAAGGCGGCGAGCTCACTGTCGAAATCAAGGGCAACAGAATAGTTTCCGTTAAAGGGGAATTTGGACCTAAGCAGCCGTGGAACACGGAAGCCTTCACCGACCAAACGGGCACGTTCTATAATTTCTTTTACATGCCACCGACAGACATGGATCGCACGTCCGACGGGTACACGATCTACACCATCTTCTTCAAAGATGAAGTGGTCGTCAGAGCCGAAGCGGAATGGACCTCAAACGACCACGATGGCCAAATGATGCTAGAAGATCCTGCCTGCACGGCCATCCCCTAGACGGAGATTTTTTTTGATTCGGCTTAAATTCCTGTGGGTGATTGCGGCCGTTCTTTGGCTGGTGTTTCTTCAGGTCGGCGCGGGACCTGTGCCAGCGCTGGGGCCTTTGTTCGAGGTACGCGACGGGATCTGGCAGCACGAAAATATTAAGCTACAAAGTCAGAGCCTTCCCGGATTGAAAGCCCCGGTCGTGGTCACCATCGATAGATCCGGCGTTCCGCACATTTTCGCGGATTCTGCGGCTGATCTTTTTTTAGCGCAGGGCTTTGTGACCGCCAGCCAACGCTTGTTCCAGCTGGATTTAAATTCGCGGCAAGCGGCAGGTCGATTGACTGAAATGTTTGGCTCGCGCGCTTTGCCCTACGACGAGTTCTTCACCCGCTTCGGTATGCGCGAAGCGGCTCGCCAAACTTGGGAAGTTTACTCAAAAGACCCTGGTGTCAAGATTATGGTGGAAGCCTATGCGGCGGGGGTCAATGCTTGGATCGATCAGCTTCCACAGCTGCCGCCGGAATACAAAATTGTCGGTTTAAAGCCTGAAAAGTTTGATCCAGTTAAAGTTTTGAATATGGGCAAAGCCCTGACTTGGTCACTTTCGGGGCGAAGCTTTGACCCGCAGCTGACTTCTTATTTGCAAAAGCTTGCACCCGAAAAAGTGCTCGATATTTTTCCTGAGTTTGTGCCCGATCGCTTTGAGGATTTTGTCTTGCCAGAAAGGCTTAAGCAGAATCGTGCGCCCGAGATTCCTGAAATGTTCAAGTTCGTAAGCCAACTTAAGGATGTGCCACGCTTTCCGCTACCAAACCCTGGTCGGGGCAGCAACAATTGGGCGGTGGGGCCAGATAAGTCCACGACGGGCCGTAGTATCCTAGCGAACGACACTCACCTGACGCTGACTCTGCCTAGCACCTGGTTTGAAAATCAATTGTCCTGCCCCGAATTCAACGTCTACGGCGTAAGCTTGGCGGCGATCCCCGGCATTGTGAACGGTTTTAACAAGGACGTCGCTTGGGGTCCGACGAACGGAACGACCGACGTCATGGACTTCTTCGAAATCGAATTCGAGGACGAAACTTCGCTGCGTTACAAATGGAATGGCGCTTGGGAAGAAGCCAAGGTCATTCGTGAAGATATTGTTTTAAAATATTTCGGCACAAAGCGTGCCGATGTGATCGAAACCAAAGTCGGTCCACTGCTTCATCGCGAAGGAGAATTAGGTTTGGCCGTCGACTGGACGGGCTATCGACCAGGCCGTGAACTGCGCGCTTTGACCAAGCAATTGACCGCAAAGACAGCGGCCGAATGCATGAATGGATTTGGCGATTGGTTGTCGCCCATTCAGAATTTCGTTTGCGTGGATCAACAAAATATCGGTTGGCTGCATGCGGGCTTTGTTCCCAAGCGCACTGTAGGTGAAGGTCGGTTCTTTAGGGACGGCCGTGGAAGCGAAGGTCGCCTGCTCTCGCCGGTTGAAAAAGTTCCGCAGAGCTTCAATCCCAAGCAGGGATTTTTAATGTCGGCTAATCAAAAAGTCGTGCCGCCAGGATACGCAGACTATTTAGGCTGGGACTATGAGCCCCCCTTTCGTGGAATAGCGATCCGCCGCCGGCTCACCGAAAAAGAAAAACTATCGCCCGAAGATTTTATAGAGATTCAAAACGACAATTTAGACGTTCAGGCCGAAATGATTTTGCCAATATTGTTACGTCATTCGAAGGGCTTGGAAAATCACATATGGATCGATCGTTTGCGCACCTGGGACTTTCGCATCCGTTCCACTGATCCCGAAGGCGCCCTGGTGAAAGCGTGGTGGCAAGGGCTGAAGGAAGAAATTTTTGCCGATGACTTAGGCGTGGGTGAGCAAGTCAAACCGCTTTACCCTAAAGATGCGCGCGTGATCTGGATGCTCGAACGGATCGAAAATAATCCAGGAGATCCCGACGCTCGCTGGATCGACAACGTAAACACACCAGACCGTGTAGAAAGTTTGAGTGAGATTGTCGCCTTAGCGTTTGAAAAGGCATTGAAGCTAATGGAGGACGATCAAGGCAAGAACCAACGCCTGTGGTCCTGGAAACGCTGGAACAAAACCCGCTTTTCGCATGCGGGAAGGCTCCCCGGATTCGGAACTCCGTACTTAGATATGGATGGAAGCGCAGACACCATTCGTGGCCAAAGTGGAATGCATGGCGCCGTTTACAAAGCCGTCATCGCCACGGGCGAGTGGCCTGAAGCTTGGTTTCAAGTGCCCGGCGGAAACGAAGGCGATCCGTTCTCTACTGAATACACGCGCTTTGTTGACGACTGGGCCGCGGGCAAGATGCGAAAGGTGGAGTTTTACCGCGATCGTGAAGAAGCGATTTCGAAAGCCGAGCGGGTCATTCATCTTCAACCGGGGAGTCGAGAATGATTTTCTTTGGAATGGCCATTTTATTGCCGACAATTTGGTTTTTACCCTGGTGGGTACCGGGATTTATCGCCGGAGGACTTGGTTGGGCCAGCGGTTCGCGCGCTTCGAATGCCTGGCAGTTAGCCTTAGCGGGGGGGGGTGTTGCAGCGGCACTTTCTTTTATAAAAGATGGCCGTCACGCCGGAATTATTTCGCAGCGAATGTCTGGGTTGTTTTCGTTGCCGCATCCGTCACTTATTTTTGTGATGGTTTTCTTGGTGTCCGGAGTGACGCTATTCTTATGTTTCCAAGCGGGAGCTTCGCTCTCCAGTCTGTATAAACCTAAGTCGATTCCGATGAAATAAATCGTTTCAGAATTAGATTTATTTACGTTCGTAACCATTGAGAAGGCGCATCAAGTAATCCCCAGGCTTTCCGTCAAAGAACTACACACCTTCCCCGGGCCGGACGGAAGTCGGTTTTATACCGATACTATGTACATGCGTGGGATCGTTGTCCTCATTACCTTTTTAAGCGCGCTCCAGGTGAACGCCCGTGACTGGAATTTCGATGCCTTTCGCGGCGGAAAGGTGCAACTCGCGAAGGTTGACGCTGCCGCCGAGGCTTCGACCCCTATTGGTTTGTTTGCGAAAAGTCAGACAAGCTACGACCTAATTCTTCTAGTCAATAACAAATGTTTAGCGGGTCGAAGTCCCTTTAAGGCGCTTGGCTTTGAAGTGCAACATAAGAATTCAAGCGCCCTTTCGATCGAAGCTTTAAATGCAAGGTACATTGGTAGTCTGGATTCGGTGGAATTGGAAAAGCGCTTGTCTTCCGAACCTTGCATCGCAGGCCTGACCAGAAACCCCGAAGTCTTGAGTCAGTCGGTCAATGACCCGCTATTGAATGAACAGCCTTCTCTCCTCAATATCGGCCAGTTACGCGGAGAAAAGTTTTTCTTTCACCCCTTATGGGGCATCCGTCGTGATGTCACTTTGGCGGTCGTAGATTCGGGCGCCCAGTTGAATCATCCGGATTTGGTTTCTCGAATATGGCGCTCCCAACAAGGCACGGCCGGTTATGACTTTGTGAATGACGATGATGACCCCTCAGACGACTTCGGTCATGGCACCCACGTGGCGGGCATCGCTCTGGCCCAACGGGACAATGGAGTCGGCATCCGCGGGGTGATGGGAGATTGGTCAAAGCTGATGGTGGTGAAAAGCCAAAACAATCAAGGCAGCGGAACCATGGCCGACGTGATCAATTC
>JBEIHA010000199.1:0-6266 GCA_040381635.1 Pseudobdellovibrionaceae bacterium | reverse complement strand
TGCGTTGTCCGGGCTTCCATTCTTTCGGGCGGTTTTCGGCCATAACTAAGATGTCGCCGTCAGAAAGCATCATGTGGTGAAAGCCATCGGGCTTGGAAGCCTTAAGGATCGGCCAAGCACTTCCGTATACCGTTTGCCAGAATCCCGATCGCGCAAACGGAAAGGGATAGAACTTATTTAGCTTAAGTTTTTTGAGGACTCGCTCGACGCGATCTTCGATGCCCATGAACCTATTCCCGAGTTTTCTAAATGTTGCCCAGTCCATTTATAGGCGGCAAGTCCGGATATGGTCAAAAAAAATGGCGTTATGGTGAGAATTGCCTAAATCTACACAGGGAAGGCTTAGCGGGGCCCAAATCTATACAGGCTTTCTCTGAAGGCTTTGCTCGACCTGGACCGGTTCGAATTTGCCCGCGGTATGAGGCCCAGAGCCTATACGCTTTAGAAGAGCCTGCCCCATCTTGGCCTGCCAAGGAAACCACAGGGTTTTTTTGTTCACTTCAATTTCAAAATCATGGAGGTGTCAGCGACTTGGGTTTGATGCACCCTAAACATATCAGGTGTCGTTCCGTTTTCGCGAAAGCCGAATTTGCCGTAAAGCTTCTTTGCGGGTTGGTTTCCTTCGAAAACAAATAGCTGTAGCCATTCCAAAGTGGGCTGTCCCTTGGCCCATGCGATGGCCACTTGCATTAGTCTTGATCCAAACCCCATGCCTCGATGGGATCGCTCAATGCCCATCATGAGCGTGGCACGATGAATACAGCTCTTAAGTGGGGGGCGATGGACAAGATGAAGATCCCCGTAGATGCCATTTTGGTCTGCGATAACCCATGCCCGCTCCCAGCCATTTTCCAACACGGATTTATTCAATTTTCCATCATACGACTTCAAAAATTCTTCTAGTGGCACGACCCATTCTTCTATCGGAGAAAAAATGAAGTCGCCGTCGCGGCCCGATTCAGTGATGATTCGTTTATAATGTTCCCAGTGCGGTCGGGCATCAGAGGATTGAGACGGTCTAACTTCTGGCATGCATACCTTTGAGTTAGGCTCGCCTGCGCTTGGGTTTTTGGTGATCGATCCAATCAGATAAGATCTCACGCATGAGTACCTGATACTTGCCGCTATATTTTTCAGTGAGACTTAGTTTTTTGAGATCTTTAACCATATTCAGAGGCAGCATTATAGAAATACGCATAAGTGCGTTGTCATCGTTGAAAGATTCATCAGAAAGTTCCACTTTTCCATATTTAATTTTTTTCATGATATTCCACCCATTTCTCTAAAAGTTCTTCTTTGTGTTCAGCAATGTACGTCACAATTTTTCTTACCATCGCTTTAGAAAATTCGGTGCTTTCATCCATCACCTCAAGTGTTAGTAAATTGACTCGCAAAGTTGCGCCACCACCTTCGACATGAACATGAGGAGGCCTGTGGTCCATCTGATTTATTTTATACTTAAGCTGACCGACCTGAAGAACTGTAACCATCCATATTATATATACAATATATATAACTAAAAGGCAACTTTTTTATGGCGGGTTCTTCCGCCGATAAGGCGGTGGGTAATGAGTTTACCGATAGAGCTGCGGCTGCTGCTCGCGGTGCAGTTCAAGATCAAACAGGCTTTCTCTGAAGGCTTTGCTCGACCTGGACCGGTTCGAATTTGCCCGCGGCATTTGGCCTGACATGCGCAGCCGCGGCCCCCGGGTCATGGGTGAAAAATAATTTCCAGTCCTCGGGTACGGCGCGCCTGTAGATTGAAGCTTTTTCATCGATCAGTTGTTCGGGGAAGCGGTCGTAGCCCATAGTGATCGGGATATGCACCCATGGGAGCCCCGGGATAAGGTCGGCGCAGAAGAAAATTTTCTGTTTGGGGCCCTTGAACAGAGTGTGCATTTGGCCGGGTGTATGTCCTCCGCTTATCACAAATTCAATATAGCCTTGCAATGGCTCGGGCAAGGGGTCGTCCGGGACAATCACCAAGCGGCCGGAACTTTTGAGTTTGTCGGTAAGTCCGGGGATAAACGACGCCTTGTCGCGCGAATGGGGGTGAAGGGCGCGCTCCCAAGCCTCTTTGCCGACCAGGAATTTGGCTTTGGGAAAAACCAAATCCTGATTGTCTTCGCCTGGAGAGTAGGGGGGCAACAAACCCCCGGCATGATCGAAGTGCAAGTGCGAAAGGATAACAAAGTCGATCGAGTCGGGAGTGTGGCCCAACGCGCTTAGGTTTTCCAAAAGCAAGTGACGACCCGGAGTTTGCACGCCGAAGCGCTCGCTCATCTTTGGATCAAAAAAAGCGCCGATACCAGTTTCGCACAAAACCTTCACTCCGTTGAATTCAAGCAGCAAACAACGACAGGCCAGGGGAATGCGTCCGAGGCTATCGGGCGCGATCCATTTTTCCCACACCGGGCGCGGGGCATTGCCGAACATGGCACCGCCATCGAGCAGCTGACGATTGCCTTCGATAGATGTGGCGTAGGCCTCGGTCATTTTTAGTCCTTCCGAATTTGCACCAGGATACGGCCGTGCACTTTGCGGTGAAGTAAGTCATCGAAAGCCTGCATCAGATCTTTGAGTTCTACGGTGCGGGCCAAAATCCGTTCCAATCCTTTGGGCTTCCAATCTTGGGCAAGTTTATTCCAAAGTTCATGCCGCAATTTCATTGGCGTGTTGTTTGAACTTGCACCAAGCAAACTCACGCCGCGCAAAATAAAAGGCATCACGGTCGTATCTAAATTCATATTCTCGGCCATCCCGATCGAGGCCACGTTTCCCCAAAGATTTACGTGCGCTAAAGTTTGCGATAACATTTTGCCGCCCACATTGTCTACGGCACCCCCGAAGCGCGCTTTTTCCAATGGCCTAGGGCCGAAATCTAATTCCGCAGGAGGAATCACCTGCGCTGCGCCGAGCTCCTTCAAATATTTTATGGCTTCGTGTTTCTGGCTGACCGCCACGACCTCGTAACCTCTTTGCGAAAACAATTGAACGGCGAAGCTGCCCACGCCGCCACTGGCGCCCGTCACTAAGATCGGACCCTTTGAAGGTTCTTGCCCGTTGGTTTCCATTCGCGAAAGCGCAAGTGCCGCGGTAAATCCTGCGGTACCTAGAATCATCGATTCACGTAACGTCAGCCCTTTGGGGAGGGGAACCACGCTATCGGCGTGCAGGCGCAGAATTTCAGAGTAGCCACCGTCGAAGGATTCGCCCAGCCCCATGCCATTGGCCAGAACTTCTTGCCCTGTTTGAAAGCGTGGGTCCGACGAGTCCAGCACGACACCTGCCACGTCGATGCCGCCGTTTAACGGAAACTGCTTTAGGATTTTTCCTTTACCGGTAGCGGCCAAAGCGTCCTTGTAGTTCACGCTCGAGTAATGCACTTCGATCGTGACCTCGCCCTTGGTTAACTCGGTCAGGCTCATCTGTTGTAGTTTAGCGAAAGCCGTGCCGTTCGAATCGTGAATGCGTAATGCCCAGAACGGTTTCATTTCGCCGGCTCTTTCAGCGCATCACTTTGCGGGACAAACTTCAGCGAGGCCGAGTTAATGCAATAGCGTTTTCCGGTTTTCTCTCGGGGGCCATCGTCGAAAATATGACCTAAGTGTGCGCCGCAAGTTTTGCAGCGCACTTCGATGCGTCTCATCCCGTGCGAAGTGTCTGAAATGTATTCGATGTCGTCGCCAGCACCAGCTTCGCCCTTTTTGGGGGCGAAGAAGCTGGGCCAGCCGCAGCCGGAATCATATTTCTCGGTGGATTCGAAAAGGGGCGTACCGCAGCAAACGCATTGGTAAAGGCCGGCGTCTTTGTTGGCGTAGTATTCGCCGCTAAAGGCGCGCTCCGTGCCTGACTCTTGCGTAACAGTGTATTCAATGGGTTTAAGTTTGTCTTTCCAGAATGATTTCGGTTTGTTCTTCCAGTCCATGGGGGGTAATTTAGGTCCGTATTCTTATTTCAGCAAGGTGGGTTTTCATGGATTTTGCCGAATTGGTTCGCTCCAGACGCACGGTCAGCCAGTACACTCAAGACAAGGTGCCACGTGAACGAGTTGAGGAAGCCTTGGCCTTAAGTTTGTGGGCGCCCAATCATCGCCTGACTTGGCCCTGGGACTTTACGTGGGTTGGTCCAAAATCACGCCTAGCGCTGGCGGAGTTGGCCGTCGAGCTGAAAAGCAAGAAGGGCTCGCTTTCGGAAGTGAAAGCGAAAAGTATTCGTGACAACATGATGCATCCCGCGCATTTGATCGCTTTGGGCATTAAGCGCAGCGAGCCGCACGCCGAGCATGAAGACTACGCGACTTTGTCATGCAGCGTTCAGATCGCTTCGATGTACCTGTGGCAATACAAGATCGGCACCAAGTGGAGCACGGGCGGGGCTTGGATGAGTGAGCGCACTTACGAAATCCTGGGGGTTGATCCGGCCGTGATTCGCTTAGAAGGTGGATTGATGGTCGGTGTGCCGATGGTGGTGCCGCAGGCTCCCGAAAGACCGGCGCTTGGGCAGTTTGTACGCTACTCGACTTAAAGCCTAATCCAATTCAATGGTCGGACGACCGCAATTCGGATCTGATATGCAGGCCGACTCAATCTAAAGCGCAAAACAAAAAAGGCAAGTTCTTGCAAGACCATAGTCCCGTCGAACTCGCCGTCTTTGTGGGCATCCTTCAATTAGAAAGGAGGCCGGTATGATGAATTCCCAAAGTTCATTGTTGTATCGACTTCACTGGCGGATTTTTAAAGTCCAGTTGTGGTGCCTTTTCCTGGCTCATAAACTGATTTTATTATGCGCTAAGTATGTTCTCTTGAACTAGCTCTAGATTTTTAAGGGCTTTGTCGGATGGCGGGTTCGGCACTTGTTTTCAGAATCCCTACATCAAATCCATTTCAAAATTCCGCGGGCCTTCCGGCGCGATCTCCAGATCAAAATAGATGCGACCGATTTCGCGATCATCGTTGGTTTCGACCTGAACTTTCCATTGGCCAGGTTGATAGTTGCTTTTGACTCCGTAGCCGCGGAAGCCCTCTTGGCGCCCGCCGACGATTCGAATGGGAATGGAATCTTGCAATAGCCAGCCGGCGCGATTGTCCTTCCAGTACCAGCGCAAGATCACTTGATCGGCGAACCGCGTGGGCGAGAAAACCCGAAAAGCCACGTAGATTTTATCGCTTCTTTGCGCGTAAAAATCCTGATCTCCCTTATGCCAAAATTTCCACCACGGTTTTTCGTGGCTAAGCTTGTAGCCCTCGGGCACCTTTTCGACATTATGATAGATCCCAATAAAGGGTATGGAAAGTGGCACAGGCGGCACCAACTTGAACACATAAAGCGTCAAAAAGCCCAAGAGCACGAAGCCCGTCGGCAATAGAATTTGCTGCTTGGCCTTTTCGAAAAGTGCAGGGGCGTAGGTCTGAATCCACCAGCCCAGTCCCACCAAGGGCAAACAGCCCACCAACATGGAAAACATAAAGACCAGTAGACCGATGCTTCCGACAAAGACGGGGATCAAATAAGCGAAGAAAGAGAAAAAACACAGTGCCAGCAATGCGAACTTGAATGAAAGTCCCAGCGATTTGAAACGACTGGATTCGTTGGCGACCAATAAGAAAACTAGGAAGACCATAAAGAAGAACGAAACCAGCAAAGACGAGCTCTTAAAGAAAAAGATGGTGTACAGATTAAGCAAATTGCCGAAAAAGAAATGCACAATCGCCGTGCGATATTCGAAATACCAGCGCCTCAAGACAAACATTTTTCCGATTTCCAGCGGTGGCCTGGCTTCTTCGAAAAACATTTGAATCATGGCGGCTAGAATCACCAACAAGTAAACGATCTGCTGGCCGATCATAAACCACGAATCGACCGCATCCAGGGTCAAGATGTCGAACAGAAAGCCGCCGACAAAAAAAGCAATCGCGAAATTATGCTCGTTGTTCTCGTAATAGCTTTTGATTTGTTGGATACGAGCGGGGCTTGGTGTGGGCGCGTTTTGGTCGTTCATAGCTGACGCATATTATGGAATGACTTGCGACGGCTGGCAATGGTACTCCAGATTGATGCGCGAACAAGTTGGCAGTTTAAGTTGTTTAAAGCGTCCCGGCGATGAACCGGGGTATAACGTGGTCCTTCTTCACGGCTTCGGGGCGGACGCTAGCGATCTATTCCCGTTGGCTGACTATTTGGACCCCGAAGGAAACTGGACCTTTTACGTTCCCGACGCCCCTCTGGAAGTGCCGATCGGCCCGCAGTGGATGGGGCGTGGTTGG
>JBEIHA010000198.1:0-6281 GCA_040381635.1 Pseudobdellovibrionaceae bacterium | reverse complement strand
CCGTTGAGATTTTTACCATAAGTTCTTGCTTGGCCGCTAAAAAACTGCCCGAAAAGACATCAGCTGAGATTATGAGAATCCGTTTCATATAATAACCACTCCCTTGGTGTTATTTGTGCTTTTGAACTGGTCTGTGACCGTACGAGAAAAAAGCCTATTACCCTTTGGTCCAGTTTCAATTTGAAACCAGGTGATCCGGTGAAAACTGGACCTTTCTTTGTTGCGTGGCGACATCGCCGCATCGATTTAAATCGCTACTCGCTTGCGCCTATGTCTGTTAATTTTGGTCTCTGAAAGCTTAATGAGAATTCCAATATAAGGAGCATCCCTTGGCGGAGGCATTGACTACTCATCCTGGCCAAACTTTTAGGACCACCGATCGTGAACTTGTCGAGAGCACTCGCACCTTCGCGTTCACCACCCAGCTTCAAAAAATCGTGGCGTGGGGGAGGAAAAATTCCCTCTGGCCGATGCCTTACGGAACCGCGTGTTGCGGAATTGAAATGATGTCCGTGATGGGACCTCGTTACGATCTCGCGCGCTTTGGCGCCGAAGTGGTGCGCTTCTCTCCGCGCCAAGCGGATCTGATGATTGTGGCGGGCACGATCACCGAAAAAATGGCGCCGGTGATTTTGAGAATTTATCAACAGATGTTAGAGCCCAAATACGTGATTGCCATGGGCGCCTGCGCTTCGAGCGGTGGTTTTTATCGCTCGTACCACGTCTTGCAAGGTGTCGATAAAGTCATCCCGGTCGACGTTTACGTGCCGGGCTGTCCTCCCACTCCTGAAGCGGTTTTGGATGGTGTGATGACGATTCAAAAAATGATCGAAGATCTGGCTCCGCGCCCGTGGAAAGATCAATGGAACCCGGGAGTCATGCGATGAGCGTCCAGCGAAGAGGAGATGTCCGATGAGCGCGGGTTACCAGACCACCAAAAATATCATCGAAGTCTTGCGTAGCGATCTCGGTGCAAAGTTTCCCAGCGTGAAGTTCACTTTCGATTTTGCCCACGGAGCTAACGTTGTTACTTTGCCCAAAGAATATCTGTTCGTGACGCTGAAGCATTTGAAAGACACGGGTCGCTTCGATTTTCTGATGTGCATCACGGCCGTCGATTATCCGAATCGTCAAAGACGTTTTGACGTCGTCTACGAATTGTTTAGCACGCGCACGTTCGAACGCGGCCGCTTCAAAACGCAAGTGGGCGAAGGCGAAGACGTCCCCACCATCATCCATCTATGGAGAGGCGCGGACTGGTTAGAACGCGAAACCTGGGACATGTACGGCATCAAGTTCGCGGGCCATCCGAATTTGCGTAGGATGCTCGTGCATCACGAGTTCGTCGGGTTTCCGCTGCGCAAAGATTATCCCGCGGACGGTCAGCAGCACTGCAAGACTTCGCTGCCGATTCATTTTGATAACGATCCCGCTTATGTGGAAGATCCTGATAAGGATCTAACCCCTTTGAACATTGGTCCCAGTCATCCGGCCACACACGGCACTTTGCGGGTGATGGTTCAGCTCGACGGTGAAAAAGTCCACCGGGCCGGCGTCGAGATGGGTTACTTGCACCGCTGTTTCGAAAAAATGGCCGAAACCCATCCTTACAACCAAGTCATCCCGTACACCGATCGCCTAAACTATTGCTCGGCGCCCATGAACAATATCGGCTATTGCAAAGCCGTTGAAAAATTGATGGGCCTGGATATTCCGCCGAAGGCGATCGCGGTGCGCGTGATCTTGAATGAACTTTCACGCATTATCGATCATATCGTGTGCACGGCCGCAAACGCGGTCGACTTAGGCGCGCTCACGGGATTTTTTCATCTGTTCACCTACCGCGAAAAGGTCTACACACTTTTCGAAAAACTGTGCGGCGCCCGTTTGACCGTATCCATGACCCGCGTCGGCGGCATGGCGAACGATCCGCCCGAGGGCTGGTACAAAGACGTCTTGCAGTTTGTAAAAGAAATGCGCCACGGTGTGGACGAACTCGACATGCTGCTGACCGAAAATAAGATTTGGATTCAGCGCACGCGCGACGTTGGCAAAATCACCGGTCAACAGGCCATCGAATGGGGCTACACCGGGCCTTGCTTGAGGGCTACGGGCGTCGGTTTAGATTTGCGCAAAGCCGAACCCTACTATGGTTACGACCAACTCGACTTCGATGTTCCGGTCGGCACCAGTGGCGATGTTTACGATCGCTACCTAGTTCGCGTGGCCGAAATGCGCGAATCCCTAAAGATCATCGAGCAAGTGGCAAAGAATATTCCGTCTGGTGACTTCACCGTTCGTGACAAGAACGTCGTTCTTCCGGACAAAAAGGAAGTTTACGGAAATATCGAAGGCTTGATGAACCACTTTATGTTGGTGATCAAAGGCTTACGGCCCCCGGTCGGTGAGATCTACGATTACACCGAAGCGGCGAACGGTGAGCTAGGATTTTACCTGGTCAGCGACAATAGTGCTAAGCCTTACCGCTTGAAATGCCGTGCTCCCAGTTTTTCGATTTATCAGTCTTTACCTTGGCAGATCACGGGCGGCATGGTCGCGGATGTGATCTCGATTTTAGGCAGTCAAAATGTCATTGCCGGTGAATTGGAGCGATAATGGCCACCACTTTTAATCTGTCGAGCGAAGGCTTAGCCTTCGTCAAAAAAGAACTCGGCCGTTACGAAACTCCGTACTCGGCGATTATTCCCGCACTTTTTCGTGTACAAAAAGAACACGGCTGGGTTTCCCCCGACGCTGTGATCTTTTTAAGCAAGACGATGAATCTGCCCGAAGCGCACATCAACGAAGTTTTGCGCTTCTACACCATGTTCAACACGAAGCCTGTCGGAAAATTCCATATTCAAGTGTGCACGAATATTTCCTGTGCGATGAACGGTGGACGGGAACTGGCCCAAGCTTTGTGCAAGCACTACAATGTCCAAGAAGGTCAGGTCAGTGCCGACGGCAAAGTTTCTGTTTCCCGAGTCGAATGCTTGGGCAGCTGCGATACCGCACCGATGTTGCAAGTGAATATGGATAGCTACCTTGAAGGGCTCACCCCCGAAACTGCGATTAAAAAACTGAAAGAAATGGGCGCATAAACATGCAAGTGAAGTTGCTCTCCGAACATTACGATAAGCCTGAATTCCAAGCGCTGGGTGGCTATGAACGCTACGGTGGTTACGTGGTGCTGGCCAAAGCCTTGAAAATGGATCCCAATGCGATCATCGAAGAAGTCAAAGCTTCCGGTCTTCGCGGTCGCGGGGGCGCGGGCTTTCCGACGGGCACGAAGTGGTCATTCTTGCCAAAGAATGGTGAGCCTCGCTATTTGCTTTGCAACGCCGATGAGGGCGAGCCCGGGACCTTCAAAGACCGCGTGATGATGGAAAAAGCTCCGCACCAGTTGATTGAAGGCATGATCATTTCGGCCTTCGCGATCGGCAGTAAAAAGTCTTACATCTACATCCGCGGTGAATATACAGATTCCATTCGCATCGTCGGGCAGGCCATTCAAGAAGCCTATAAGGCCGGATACTTGGGTAAAAATATTTTGGGTTTGGGTTTCGATCACGATATGGACATCTACGTTGGGGCAGGGGCTTACATCGTGGGCGAAGAAACGGGCATGATTTCTTCGCTCGAAGGCTTGAAGGGCCAACCTAAATTGAAGCCGCCTTTCCCGGCGGTTCAAGGTTATTTGCGCAAGCCAACCATCGTGAACAATGTGGAAACATTAGCGGCTGTAAAGTACATCATTCGTGATGGCGCGAGCTCCTACCGCAAACACGGGACAGAAAAATCCGCTGGCACCAAACTTTTCTCGGTCAGCGGCAACGTTCAGCGCCCGGGCACTTACGAAGTCCCGTTGGGACTACCTTTGAAAGTTTTGATCAATGACATTTGTGGCGGTTTAAAACCCGGTCGCAAACTGAAAGCTGTGATTCCCGGTGGTTCATCGGCGCCCGTACTGACCGGCGACGAAGCCAACAAGGTAACGATGGATTACGAAGCACTGGCGCAAATGGGATCGATGTTGGGAAGTGGTGCGGTCATCGTGATCGATGATTCCAATTGCATGGTGGATATTTTGAGCACGATCATGCACTTCTATCATCACGAATCCTGCGGACAGTGCACTCCCTGCCGCGAGGGTACGGGTTGGCTGAACAAAATCGTTCACCGCATCGCCGACGGTCACGGGGAATCCAAGGACATTGATCTGATCAAAAAAGTTTCCGAACAAATGATGGGCAAAACGATTTGCGCGCTATCCGATGCCGCCGCTATGCCGGCCATCAGCTTCGTCACAAAGTTTCGCGACGAATTCGAGGCATTCATCAAGAAGGGTCAAATCGGGGCGGGGGGAACGGCACATGCCTGATAAAAGTGTTCGAATCAAAGTGAATGGGCAGGAAATCGAAGTCCCAGAAAAATCAACCGTCATCCAGGCGTTCAAGCAAGCCGGCGTCGACATATGTCATTACTGCTGGCATCCGGGGCTTAGTATCGCCGGCGTTTGCCGCCTTTGTATGGTTCAGGTTGAGGGCATGCCGAAACTTCAGATCGCGTGCAACACCGAAGTCAAAGAGGGCATGTCGGTCAACAACACTTCGGACGTCGTGAAAGAGACCGTTAAATGGGGGCTCGATTTCCATTTGATCAATCATCCGCTCGATTGCCCGATCTGCGATCAGGCGGGCGAATGTGGGTTGCAAGATCAGTACATGCAGTTCGGTTCCTACGATCCTGAGATGGCCGAGCCCAAAGTTAAAAAAGAAAAGGTCGTCGATCTTGGACCCACCGTGGTTCTCGATAAAGAGCGCTGCATTTTGTGCAGCCGTTGCGTGCGCTTCACCGACGAAGTTTCTAAGACCAACGAGCTCGGCATTTTCAACCGCGGTGATCGTTCTGAAATCGGAACGGTGGCGGGTAAACCTTTAGACAATAATTACTCTTTGAACACAGTCGATATCTGCCCGGTGGGGGCGTTGACCTCAAAAGATTTTAGATTCCGCCAGCGCGTGTGGTATCTCAAAGAAGCTGATGCGATTTGTCCCGGTTGCAGCACCGGCTGCTCGGTCAAAGTTCATTACAACGAAGAAGGTGTTTGGCGCGTAAAGCCCCGGGTGAACCCTGAGGTGAACGGCCACTGGATGTGCGATGTGGGGCGCAACACTTACAAGTACGTGAACCTCAAGAACCGTTTGCTCTCGGCCAAAGTGGGAAAGCGTGACGTATGGCAAGAAGTCAGCGTCGAAGACGCCGTTCGTTCGGCAGGCCTCAAGCTTCGTGAGACCAAGCCTGAAGAAATCGCGGTCGTCTTCACGGGTCAGTACACCAATGAAGACTACGCCGTCGCGTTCAAGTTTTTCAAAGAAGAATTGAAAGTGAAGAGCTTCTTTCATTGGTTAAACAATCCCGACAAGCTGAATGAATTTGACGGACTGTTGTTTCGTGGAGATCGTAACCCGAACACCAAGGGTCTTGAAAATGCATTCACGACTTTTGGCGGAAAATCCGGTTGGGATAATCTTCAAGCGGGCTTAAGCGGACGTAAGTTCAAAACCGTGATTGTCTTCGGCCCCGAAGATCAATCGGTCTTCCCTGATTTGGAAGAGAAAATTAAGTTTCTCTCTTCTGCCGAAAATCTGATTTGGTTAACGGCTTGTTCGAATTCTATGCTGGACTCTTTGGGTTGCGAAACCTGGCAGATTCCGGTCAAGACGTACATTGAAAAAGCCGGCAGCTTCACCAATTTCGAAGGCAAAGTACAGAGCTTCAAAGCGGGAACAACCATTGTTGCGCAAGCGCTGACGATTGCCGAAACGGTGGACCTGATGGCCGGACGTGAAATCAATTGGAACCTTCGCCCGCAAGGTGTCGGCGGTCCCAAAATCAATTATGCGATCGCAAACCGAGGTCAATTATGAGTTTAGTGCAAAGACCATCCGCCAGCGCCTCTTGGTACCTGCCGGGTATCTTGGCCGGCATGTGGTTCACGTTGAAGAAAATGGTCTACAACATCTTCAACCAAAAGAAGATGCAGACGCTGAACTATCCGGAAGAAAAGTACGAATACGGACCGCGTTTTAAAGGCAATCACGTTTTAACGGTTAAAAAAGACGGCAGCATCCGTTGCACAGCCTGCATGCTTTGCGCGACCAATTGTCCTGCTCAATGCATCAAGATCACGGCCGCCGAACACGACGATCCAACGGTCGAAAAGTTCCCGATCGCTTACGAGATCGACGTCCTTCGCTGTGTGTATTGCGGTTTTTGTG
>JBEIHA010000197.1:0-6299 GCA_040381635.1 Pseudobdellovibrionaceae bacterium | reverse complement strand
TACGTGGGCGAAGGCACCATGGTCGACACCTGGGCCACCGTCGGCTCGTGCGCGCAAATCGGACGCGGCGTGCATCTCTCCGGCGGAGTCGGTATCGGCGGCGTTCTTGAACCCGCCCAAGCTCAACCCGTGATCATCGAAGACGATTGTTTTATCGGTAGCCGCTGCATCGTGGTCGAAGGTGTTCATGTCAAAGCGGGGGCAGTTTTGGGCGCCGGCGTAACGATCACAAAATCCACGTCGATCGTTGATGCGCGCACCGGTCAAATTTCGAAAGGCGTGATTCCTGCGAACTCGGTCGTGATTCCAGGCACAATGCCAAAGAAATTTTCCGGTGGCGAATTCGGCGTTCCGTGCGCGCTGATCATTGGCCAGCGCACCGAAAGCACGGACCGAAAAGTTTCACTCAATCAGGCATTACGAGATTTTGAGGTCCCCGTCTAAGGGCCATCGAAGGATTGTCGACCACGTAGCGCCATATGGGAAGCCAGCTACCTAAAACGGCGATAAAAGTGGAACATCCCATCACGAACATCAAAATGCGGGGCGTGAGCTTCGCGGGCAAGGTCGAATCCGTGTAGATGTCGGGAAGCAATTCCATCGGGTACCAGTCCAAGATCAAACACACGGTACCACCCAAAAGTACGCCACCGAAAATTCCAAGGTAGCTGAGCATAAGTCCCACGCGCAGAAAAACCCAGCGCGTGCGCCGAACACTTAAGCCCAAAGCCATCATCATGCCGATGTCTTGTCGCTTTTGGCTCATCAGCAGAACCATGACCGTCACGATAGAAAAACTGGTAATTAATACGGCGAGCGAAAGAAAAAGAGCCATAGCATAGCTTTCCATCTTCAGAGCAAAAAACAGCGAGGTATCCCTCTCGCCCCAAGTTTGTGCGTCGATGTTTTTTTCCTTTAAACGCTTTTTCACGTAGTCGGCCTGGTAAGCATCTTTTAGCCGAATTTCAAAACCGGTTTCCCGACTGAGGGACCGCATATGCTTCGACAGCGTGTCGATATTGTAGAACATCAACTTGGAATCGAATTCCGGCATCTGTGTGTTCAGTAAGGACTTTACCCGGAACTTTTGAAAGCGTGGGATTTCACCTTTGGGTAAAAGCAAAGTTTCCGGCGGCACCAAAATGACTTCATCACCCTCGAAAATTCCTAAACCCCGGGCCAAATCGACGCCCAAAATCACTTCGTTGGGGCCCAACTGCGCCGTTTCCACCACGGGGGGCGCGGTCTCTTTTTTGAGTGAGGCCCAAACTCTGGTTAACATCGCGTGCATCGAGGGCCCGTCGTAGCCTTTCGCCAAAGCCCCGCCGAAGACACCGTCCACCGAACGTAAAATTAAATCCTGATTTTCGAAACGCTCTAAACCTTCAATGCCGCCGGGCCGAATCTCTTCCAGCATGGCGCGCAAATCGCCGATTTCTTTTTCGGAAGGTGTATTGGCCTGAACGACCACCAAGTGAGGTTCGACGCTCAACATGCGGCTACGAATGGTCAGATTAAAGCCGTTCATCACGCTGAGGACGATGACCAGGCTGGCCACGCCCATACCGATGCCAATCACGCAATGCCATGCGACGACACGCACCAAAGCGCCCGAGCGGCGAGAAAGCAAATAGTTACGAAAAATAAGCCAAGAAAGCATCTCAAGAGTGTCGACGGAAAAGGCGGCGAATCCAATCGAAAAGGCGCCGCTTCTTAACCGTCTTCGGTTTTAGCAGGCCCCCGTAACGGCGTATAAACTCTTCGGGATCCAAGTTTTTGGACGTGGGACCGTGCGCGAAGTTCTTCGTCAACAGATGGCGTTCTATATCATTAAGTGCGGTGATGTGATTCAAAAGATTCAGCGCCTGTTCGATCGGCGCCCGCTGCGCATGGGTGTCGAAGCGAATGATATCCGAAGACTTCACGGCCTGTCGGCCTTCGTCTTCGACAATTAAACCGGTCTTAACACCCTCAACAATATTCCATTCGACGACCTGACCATAAAACGTGAGCTGCTGTTTGATCACGTTGTTCTGTTGATCGAGCCAAATAAAGAAGTCGGCATCCTTAGCACTATGAAACCAACGATGCACGATCTCGGCTTCCCCCGCCTTAATCAAATCTGTCGCGACCTCTTTCAGGCTTTGACCTAACACGGCTGCGTCGAAAAAATGGTGATGCACTTACAAATCTCCCGAATTATTTGGGATCGGAGGTGTTCGCTGGCCGGCGATTCTCTTCCTTGTGAACTTCGTCCACGCTCCCTTTGAGCAGAAACGACTTCTGCATCGCTTTCAAGAGTACCACGGTCTCGTCCAAGGCTTCAATGGCGCGACGAGAGGTTCAGGGAAGTTCCGGTGCAATCGCCCCGATGGCGGGCGTAAGCTTTTGAAACTCGGCCGAGAGTACATTTAAATTCTTTACGATCTGCCCCAATTGCAAACCCAGATCCGGGACTTCCCGACCGGTGGATTTGGTGATCTTAGAAATTTCTAAGGACATCGTATTCAAGTTTTCGACCAACGGAGTAAGGCGGTCAAACAGAACCACCAAAGCTCTGGTGCGCTTAGGATCCGCAAGTGCTTCGCCCGCAATTTTTAGCGATTCAGCCAACTTGTCAAAACTCGCCAGGGCCGCGCCCATTTTCTTACCACTCAAAAGATCCATAATGTCGGTGCTGGTGATCGACGGCACCATAGCGCCCGCGGGCAAGGTGGCTTCGCCTTCTCCGCCGACGCTCACTTCCAACACCTTTTCCGCCAAGATAAATGGGCGGAACAAGTGAACCCGACTATCCTTGCGAATCTTGTCGTGAAACTTTTCGAGCACTTCGAACCTTACCAAGACCCGAGCATTCGATTCCAGGTCCACGTCGGTCACTCGACCTACGCGCAATCCCGCAATTTGAACGGTGGTGCCGCTATGAATGCCGTAGGCGCTCTCAAGCTCGGTGGTGAATTTCACCTTTGCAGAAAACCAGCCATTCTTAGCGGCGATACCAATCGATCCTACGACGCAAACAAGAATAGCCATACCCACGAAGAGTCCGACCACTTTCTCGAATTTGTTAAAGCGAACCTTCATTAAGCCACCGCTCTAGTCGTAAACCAATCCGTTGAAATCAAGAGTTCCTCAGCTTTAAACTTATCGGCCAGCAAAGGACTCTCGGAGGTGAAAAACACCTGTTTAAGCCCACGCTTGGCAAATGACTCTTCGACATAATAGATAAGATCGTTAATGTTATCTGACTTCAAACCGGTCAGTGGATCATCCAGAAACACGACCTGTGGCCAGTGTATGAGGGCGCGAAGGATGCAGGTGAGCTTGCGCACCGATCCGGGGGTGGCAAATGGACGAAGGTCCTTGGACATCGTCATCCCAAACATATCGAGCGCTTGATTCACTCGCTCGGCCGCGTCTTCCTCGTCGGTCACTTTGTGGTATTGCAGGGGCAAGATCAGATTTTCATATACAGACTTATTGTTCAGCAGACCGCCCATGTCGAAGCCGTAGCCCATGCTCAAGCGGTATTCCAAAAATTCTTCGAACGAGAGTTCACTGACATTGACCCCGTTGATCAAAAGCTTCCCACTTTCGGGCACGACCAGCCCGAAGAGCAAGCGCAGAAGCGTCGACTTGCCTCTACCGCCCGGCGAGCGTATCCATACGGCTTTGGATTTCGGAATCTCGATAGTTATGTTTTCAAAAAGCGGTTCCGAATTCGGATAACCGAACGTCATCTTTTCGAGCGCAAAGGATTGGATGAGTTTACGCTTCATCAGTTGCCCAACCCCAACAACATCACCCGATTCAAGTAGAATAGAATCGTCACGGTCATATTGAAAATGACCACGTAGATAATGCTGTTTACGACGGCCTTCGTCGTCACCTGCGGCACTTCGTGAGGCCCGGTAGTGACCAAAAGCCCTTGGTAGCACGAGATCACAAAAATAATCAGCCCGCTGAACATGTTCTTTAAAACGAACAGCCCCACGTCTGCGCTCGCAAAGGCGCGCGCCAAGATATCGAGGAAAAATGAAAACGGAATATTGTGCAGCAATGAAGTGACCAAATAGCCTCCGAAGCAAGCGACCGCGACGAAGTAAACACTTAAGCAAATCACGCTGATTAGGCCACCGATCAAGCGAGGAAAGACAACGTAGCTAAGAGGATGAATTCCCATGGCCTCTAGCGCTTCCACTTCACGGTTGACGCGCATGTTGCCGATCTCACTCGCGACCGCCGTGCCCGAACGTGCAATGACGATCAGCGCGGTCAAAAGTGGTGCGAGTTCACGAACAATAATGGCCACCATCAAATCGCCAACAATAGCGCCTCCCCCCAGCAAACTCATGCTGGTTGAAGCTTGAAGAATCACGATGGATCCGCAGGCGAGGGCGAGTACCGAAATAAGGGGAAGAGCCTGAAAGCCGGTGAAGTAAATCTGCGCGGACACGACGCTAAAAATGCTACGCAAACCCTGGGCTTGATCGAAGAAGGCCGCGCGCACGGACAAATAGATCATCAATAACACTTCGACCGTGTACTCAATCGGACTAAATACCCAGCGGCCAAGAGAAGACAAACTCATGTCTTCTTATCGGATTTAGTACGCCCAGAGTGAGTAGAAAAGCGACTTCAGGACCTCGAAAGAAAGGTCACTGGACCTAGGTGGGATGGATCCACTGCTCACCCCGCGCGTCAGGATCAAGAGTTCGGGCGGATAAACCTGACGGAAGGTCTTGAACGCACGGCGCATATGCAGATGTGAGGTGATCAACACCAGACTTCGACAGCGCAAGGCCTCGACCAGAGGCAAGCTTTGTTGAGCGTTCCCGTAAGTCGTTGCCGAACGCCTTTCCAGCACGACGTCCTCGGCCCTAAGCGTCCCATAATAAGGCCATTGCGGAAAAATATCGCGCAAAGTGGCGCGCGGATTCACCCCTGAGATAATCAGCTTGTGCACTTGTCCCTGCGCCAGCAAGTCAAAGCCCTCGCGCACTCGCCCGGGCCCACCCGTAAGCACGATCGCGCAATCGGCGCGATGATCTTCACTCCATGCGGAAACGGGTTCGGAGGCGACCAACTTCTTTTCACGTCCGTATAGCCAGCCGCCTAAGGTGAGAGTCGAAATCACCAGCGCGATCGTCAACCAGCGCGTTTTCATCGTCACCGTTTCGCGAGCACTTCAATTTCGACGTGAACACCCTTTGGCAATCCCGCCACCGCAATCGTGGAGCGCGCCGGCGGCTGTTCGGTGAAATACTTGCCGTAAACTTCGTTCACGGCGTTAAAGTCATTCATATTGGTCAGGTAGATCGTGGTTTTTACGATGTTGCCGAAGCTTAAACCCGCCTCAGTCAAAACCGCCTTGATGTTTTCCATAACGATCTTGGCTTGCTCTTCGATCGGGCCCGTATGAACGACATTGGTTCGCGGGTCGATCGCAATTTGTCCTGAGCAAAACACAAAACCACCAGCGTCGACGGCTTGCGAATAAGGGCCGACAGGTGCGGGTGCGCGGTCGGTGCGAATGATCGTTTTCATAGATTCTCCTGATCTCGAGAAGACATAGCTGTCTTCTAGTTAAAAATAGAACATGATCCCTGCGCGCAAAGGATGGTCCCCAATAGTGCGGAAGCGCACCTCATTATCGATGGACGTCACCCCGACACCGGCTTCGAAGCTGAAGCCTAAATTTTCGAGTCCGGGCAGAAAAAATTCTGCGCCCACAAAACCAGACAAATCAAAGCCCGAGTCATTTTGATTGTTCTGCTCACGGCTGACTAAGCCCGCGCCCGCGCCGGTGTAGAAATTTAAGTTGTCTTCCTTAAACACCAATTTCAAAATCTTAAATTGAGCGCCGAAACGCGAGTTGTCTTCTTGAGTGTCTATGCCCAACGCCCCCATAATCCCGTAATCTCCATTGGGAAAGTAGCGCATCGCAATGCTCGGCAGGTCCTCATTCAATCCGAATTGATTGCTGTAACCGATCCCTAGTCGAGTGCTTAAATCCTTGGCATGTGCACTTGAACCGAGAGCGAAAAGAACAAGAAAAGAAGCTACGTACCGCATGTTATACCCCTAGATGAGATCCAATAACTCCCTGATAATAGCTGGACAAGCCTCCCGAGCAAGTTTAAATTCCCTTCTCCTAAAAGATTGTGGGCCTGTAGCTCAGCTGGGAGAGCGCGAGCATGGCATGTTCGAGGTCGCAGGTTCGATCCCTGTCAGGTCCACCAAAAACTAAGGCCGAACTCTGTTCGGCCTTTCTGCCTCACCAACTTAGTTTTTCTAAT